>CAJOEB010000161.1 GCA_905233775.1 uncultured Alphaproteobacteria bacterium
GGAATTACAGAATGAGATAAAGCTAAAAGGCACCCTAGCGAGTTTTATGGAGCAATTTTTGCTTGATAAGTTTAATGCCGAAATCGGCTATTGTAATCTAGCTTTGGTCAAGACAGGAATAGGTATTACAGAGGAGTTAAAGGATATGGCTGAAATAGGCAAGGAACATATTGAAAGGTATGAGACTCTATATAAAAAAGAAGATGGTAACTTGTTGGTAAAGTAATTTGAGTGTAAATAATGTCTCAAAATAAGACGAAAAAGTCAAGTGTTGAATCTTTATTGAACACAACATCGAAAAAAAATTATTAAGTGGCTATCAATTTCTATTGATATGTATCGTTCGCAAATGGGAAATGGTTATTTTCTGGAATGTTGTTTCCTGGTATGATGAGATGATTGTTGTGTACCTTAAGAGATTTGTATAGGTGTATTATCTTAGGAGTCTGATGAGTTTTAGCAATTCTTCTTCGTCAAATTTAGGAATTCCTTTAAAATCACCTTTTAAATAGGAGGGTTGCAGTATCTTGTCAAATCTGGGATTGAATGTTTCGTCAAATCGACTAAAAGCACTGATTCCTTCTTCGGTCTTGTTAACCGTCCAGATTTCATCACTACGTAGCAGTTCATAACTCATGAGCGAACTGTTGTGTGTAGTGAATATAAGTTGTGTGGTCATTTTCTCTGAATACTGAAAATATAACTCAATCAGTTTTATCATAAGAGTAGGATGCAGGCTGCGCTCCATTTCGTCGATAATAAACACCTTGTCACCTTGTATGAAATCCAATATTAATGGAATGAAGTCGAAAAGTCGTTGGGTGCCATCACTTTCTTCACCGATTGAGAATAATTCGTAATCGTCGGCATCTATTCTCTTGTGTATTATCATCAATTTCTTGGCGATAATCTCTCCCTCAGACATTGTTATTAAATAGAGATTATCTTCAAAACGAAGAGCCCCAAACGCTTCGTTTGTGTTGGATTTGGTTAAATCTGTTTGGATAAAGTTTTTCAAATCCTGTGGAATTCCCAATTTTTCAAATTCTACTTTTTTCAAATCAATGGTTTCTATGCCTGTATCAAAGTAGCGCAGTATAGCACCAAACCCTTCTTTTAACGTGTTGTCGTCTACAGCCTTAAGCATGCTCCCCTGTTTGTATGCTGTTTCTGGAAACAATGTTTTAAGATTGGTGATAAACCATGTCAGGACATTTTCTAAATCTTCAATGTTAGTGACGTTGTCGTGAACATTGCGGCTTAAAATCTCGTGGAGGAAGAGTTGCCTTGGCGGTGTTGCCTTGGCTATAACGGTTAAGAATTGCTTCTCGGTCTCTTTCTTGTTAAGTCTTAGAAGATATGAAATATCGAAAGGATTATCTCCGTTAATATTTCTTTCGAAAATGGTGTACTCAGTTTTTTTTGTGATTTGTTTCAGCCATTCTCTTGATATTCTTTCTGCGTTGTAACTGAAGCCATATTCATATTTCTTATTGTTGCACAATATCACGTATATAAACGTAGTGTCCTTTTTCTTGTTGTCGCCATGCAAACGGAAGGGGTGGTACTCCAAAGGGCTTCCTGTCATTGTACCTTCGAGAACCAATTTTCTGCCAAGGTCAATAGCCTTGACAAAATTGCTCTTACCACTGGCGTTGGCTCCAAACATGACCGCAGCTTTTAGAACAGTAAATCCTTTAACTGGTTCTACCTTGTGATGACTTTTTAGTGTCCCCCTGCCTGGTTTCAACTTGAAAATCTCCTGGCCCTTAAATGACAGAAAATTATCTACCGTGAATTGCTGTAACATATATATATAATATAATAAATAGTATATTAATACTATTATAATTAAACATGGTTGCAAAGGTAGCGAATAATTCTCATTTGAGCAAGGAATTAGTAGGAAAAATTTTTGTTTGGGTGCTCGAAATGTGAAAATATCACATTTTGTTTGCAAAATATTTGGTGGTTAATAAATAATACAGTAATTTTGCAGGCGAAAATAATACAATTAGAAAAAGATGATACAGATTGATAAAGAAACAAAAGAGAAGAGAAATGCAGAGTATAACTTGAAAGCGAGAAAATACCCTGCTTATTTGAGTCTGGCTATACCTATTATGTTAGGTGTTGCTATGGGAGTAAAGGACATGGTAGGAGCTGGAATGTGGATAAAAGTCCTTACTTACTTGATGTCGATTTCTGCAATTAGTGCGGCTTTGCTCTTCTTGTTAAGATTTTCACTACGATCAATTGCAAAATTTTTTCCGGAACGAATCCTTTTCTGTGACCGACTGAAACCGACGACACGAATTCTATACAGTAGTGATAATACCTACACTGAGGAGCAGAAGGCTGATATAAGAAAAAAGATATTGGCAAAAAAGAAAATAGACCTTCAGAAATAGGGTGTCCAATTTGATGTACCCGTTATGCAACAAGTAAATTTCTCCTCCTGACTTCGTCGATGCGTCACCCTAATCGCCAAGCAGCCCTTTCAGGTTGAAGAGTGGTTTGATGGTCATCTGCTCTTCTGTGAGGAAAAGTGTTCT
>CAJOEB010000162.1 GCA_905233775.1 uncultured Alphaproteobacteria bacterium
TGTATTTGATACAGCATTACAGGCATTCCGCGATAACTTTTTACATATTTACGGAAAACATCGGTTGCTTGCTCTTCATTTGTCGGACTATATAGAAAATTTCCGTCTTTGCGATCTTTTATTCGTAGCATTTCTTTGCCGTAAGCTTCATATCTGCCACTTTCAATCCATAAATCAGCCGGCTGAATTGTGGTGAAATATACTTTTTGCGCACCAATTCGATCCTGCTCTTCGCAGATGATTTTCGCAATTTTTTCCATAACTCTTACAGCCAGAGGCAACCAGCAATATATACCAGACGCTGTTTGGGTGATCATTCCGGCACGTAACATAAGAATGTGAGAGGCAATAGTAGCTTCTGACGGAATATCTTTTGATGTAGGCGCAAAAAAGTGTGAAAATAACATAGCAATAAACCTCATATAATAAATAAATGTAAATGCGAGGAAAGAATAACACATATTTTTTCGCTCTGAATTGGTTTTTTATGTGATAAGTAAATTTTTGGTCTTTTTTATTGTATTTAAAAATAATAAGGAAGAGACTAATAAGCGTTATTGTATACTTTTTTGATTATTTATTATTTTATTTTTAGCTCTAGACCATTAGAGATCTTGCGAAAGTTATTTTATGCATTTTTTGTGTACTAATAATCAGCGTCTTCCAAATGCCATTTTTGACTTTGGCAAGATCTCTATTATCTTTTTTGATTTTAGTTTTTTACAAAGAACAATTTTGCAACAAAAGCAGCAAAATCGTCATCTCTATGATTAAATCTAGCCTCACTTTCTTTAAATGCAGGATGAATTTATCATCGATTAACCTGTTAAATTTTGAGAAACGTCTTTTAGCGTAACTTCAAAACATTTGATGCCGTTGACGTAAGACTTTTCGCGAGCAAATTCGTTTTCGTGATGGAATACTCGGTAATGGTTTTAACCGTTGAGAATCAGATCGTCATAGACTTTCCAACCATCGGTATGAATCGTTGAACCTTCGAGAATTTTTCCATGAATAATTGGTATTAACTCTTCTCGAGAGCTGTTCGGGATGATTGTTACAAATACCTTCCAGTTTCTTTTCAAAAGCCCGAAAACGCTGTTTTCCCAGCCGCTTCATGACCTCGTTTGTCTCTGACTCTGCGAGCTCCAAAGTAACTTTCATCTAACTCAAATTCGCCCAATTCCTTCTCCTGTTCGCGCAGTGAATGCTCTAATATCAGTCTTCGAAACTCGTTATAATAGCTGTTTACTTTTTTGCGATTTAACTTCAGAATTTTTGCTGCCGAACTTGCTGTTATGTCTTCACTAAAACATTCAATTGTTTTTTGATCTTATATCTTCTTAATCTACTGTATCTCCTGCCTTATACCATATATCATTGCCATGATGATGGTCTAGAGCCTAAAATAAATTATAAAATTACAAATATATCAAAGAATATATTGAAAAATTCTCGTTGCTTACTCGTTCTTTCCGGGAAACAATCCAGGTTTAGGAGAGATAACCAAGTTATGCGAGAAATTACCATTTTCACCGAATTTGGCATTTAGTAAGAACAGACCTAATTTAGATTTATTATAAGGATATATGTTTTGATTAGGATTATCATACCAACACTTTATAAGTAATCGCTCATCGCCATCTCTATTACAAATTAAGTCAGGATGTATGTTTTTGATTTCGTTTTGATTTTTGATTACTGTAGCATCGAACCAGCTATACATAGCATCCATAGTTACAGAACCACCTCTACCTGTTGTGACATAACAATATTGATATTGATAATTATTGCCATCAATTCTCTTAACATAATAGGAGCGTGCTAAGAAGTATATTCCAAGAGGATATGGACGAAACATAGTAAGATTATGGAATAGATTGAGACAGCTGGCGAAAGCTATTCTTCCCATATCAGATTTTGTTAACTGTTTATCAGATTTGTTGTTATTGATTTGCTGTATCATAGAAGCAGCAAGATAAGCGGATGATTTGACCTTATCCTTTAGTTCATGGAAGCGATAATGATCATTAATGAAGAAGAGGAGACTAATCAGAATGGGTATTGAAAACGCGAATTCGATTAAGATGCCACCTTTGTTATAACGATGCGTACTATCTTTTCTGTTACATTTGTGATAGCAGATGCTATTTTTTCTGCTGTCTATACAACACAATCCGGATTTAGGACTGAATCTGAGATTAAGATACGATATACCGTATTTACAATATGATCTTAGATTAAGAGAGGATCTGAATATAGTACGTAATTTGGATTTAATAGAGTGAGCGATACATTTGCAGTGGCAAAGTGCCCAAAATTGCGGAAAATATCTGAACAGAATCTGCTTGAACAAAAGATGTTGAAGTATTTGCGGAAATTTTTGGGATATCCGCTTGGAGAAATGATCGACTACCCCCCCCCGTGGGTGGTATTGCTCTTAGAGAGTGGTTTAGATGAATTAGTCATTAGAGATGTCCTTTATTATTTCATAATAATATTACTGAAGAAAAGTAAAAGAAAAGGAAAGAAGAAAAAGAGATAGAA
>CAJOEB010000163.1 GCA_905233775.1 uncultured Alphaproteobacteria bacterium
TTTTTTGTGTTTTACTTAAATAAAGATCATCGAAATAAAAATGATCGAAAATAAGGAGGGGAATTGAATGAAAAAGGCCAATCGTAGGTCAGAAAGTTTATTTTCAGCGATATTATTGCTGATTTTCTGGTTTTTTCCATCAACAGGCGCGGATCAAACGACAGTTAGCGGACTGCATCGTTCACATTCCATGGATGAATTGAAACAAACCAAACAAATACTTAATTTCGGAGAACGTAAACCCGGTGAATATGAAAGAGCTAACGATAGAAAGCATGCAGCTAACACAGAATTGAACAAAGGAAATTATAAAAGTGCCTATAAATTGTGTAAAAAAGCCATATGCGGAGGTGATAACAGCGAGTATACAAAGATATTTAGCGACTTTGTGGATATAAGTATAGAAGCGTATTGTGCCAGTGGAATATTGGATGATTTTAGTGATTACGATTATAAAAAAGATACAAAATTCGGTTACCATGAAATACTTTCTCATGCTGCGGACATATATGGATGCTGTGAGATATCTTACAATCTTACGCATATTGCAGATCAAGAAACAGATAAGGAAAAAGCAATAAAATTAAGAAAAGAAGCTCTTTTTTGGTTTCGTTTCGCATATTTTTTACTTGAATGTGATGGACATGATGAAGATCAAGGTCAAAATTTAATGATTAAACAAGCTGAAATATTAAAAGAATTGCAAGGATAACGGAGGAAAAAATGCCTAAAAATGTAATAGAACGGATATTAAAAGAAAGACTGGAATTTAGTATAACTGGGACAGTAACAGAAGCAACTTCCAGACAACGGGAATTGATTGGCAATTTTGAGACACTGAAATCTGACTATTTCTATTTGAAGAATTTACAAAGGTCTCAACAAGAAGATTTAGTTCTTCTTAATACAGCAGCGTCTATTGATCATACTGAACAAGCAGCGCGACAGGTATTTGAAGATCAATTAAATGATATTGTTCGTTATCCAAATGGACGGTTAATGTTAAGCAGAGTTGAGCAGTTAATAAGAACAGAAGATTCAAGTAAACCATTCAAAGTGCTTATAACTGATCATGGTCATAACGAATATAATTTTGAAAGCAATAAAGTGATATTAAATTTTTGGGATAAAACAATTGCAACACAGCAAGTATTAGATGGTAATGTAAAATTATTTTCTGTATATCCTGTAATACAAGGACAAGCTACAGATAGAGACTTGGGAGAAACAATGGTTGTCGCGAAAGACGGTCTTTCGCCTTTCTTTATATCCGCTTTTCATGAATTTAACCATTATTTAGATCATAAAGATACTTCTTCAAAATTAGTTTCTTCTGCAAATGAAAAGCTGTTTCCTGAAGAACCAGGAGATCGAATAGGCTCGATACTAAGAAACTCCAGAGAACACAGAGCAATTTTCGATGGCGATCCTGATAGTACATCAGAATTACGGCTGAGAATGGAAGCGGGGGAACCAATACGATATCTATATCAGCCTGTTGGTAGCGGAAAAATACTGTACGAACCTATAAATACGGTATTTAAACATGCATCATACTTTGCTTCTGACAAAAAGCCCATTATAACAAAAGAAATAGGAGATTATTTGAGAAAATTACCGCTATTACCAGTAAAAGCAAGTCAAGCTTACGCACGACATATGGAAGTCAGATTAGCTCCTTTTTTTGGACATGCATTTCGAGATTTAACTAAGAATCCAATTGACGCAGATTTTGTTGATGGGTTTTTAAAGCGTACAAAACCGCAAGAAAAAGAAAATCCTATGAAACAAGTTGTAAATCCTCGCTCTGCTTTATTACCTTGTAGTGGAGGTTCTGGTAATTCTTCTGTTGGAAGTCAGTTATTTTCCGGTAAGAGCTTACCCCGTCCTTCAAGTTTACCATCTTCATCTTCTGCGACTGTTACTGATGCTGCTCTTACTCCTTGGAAAGCATTGCAGATAGCACAAGTAATAGATACTTCTGGTCAAGTCATTCGCAGATATGGACTTGGAAGAGGCGAAGCTGTATCTAGCTTACAGAATCCAGGAATTTCTCCACTTCCTTCGTTATCAGCAATAATTTTCCCAATAAGAACAGGTAGTAGTACTACCTCTTCAATGAGATCACCTTTTACTGCTTTAGATTTTGCTATGCCTGTTGCTCAACAACGCGGTCCATTCCTAAGGTCATTTTCTCCGTCGGCGAGAAGTGGAGCAACTGCACTGCCGCCACCAAGAAGGACAAGTACATCTCCGGTAACTACTTCAAACAATAAGGGGAGTTTTTCTCCTTCCAGATGGAAAGGATGATAAATATTGTTTTTTTTCTTTTTTGCTGTGATAAGTTTTTGGTAGTTATATACGAGGAAAAAATAAAAAATAAAAAAAAGAGAAAATCGCCCTAATCCCCCTTGTAATTAAAAAAATGTAGTATTGACATAGACAGGTAGAGATGAAAATCATTCAGTCATCTGATATGGATGTGGAAGAGGGAGTATGAGTGTCTTAGTAGTATCAAAAATTATAAGAAGAT
>CAJOEB010000164.1 GCA_905233775.1 uncultured Alphaproteobacteria bacterium
ACTGCCCATATAATTTTACCATATCATGGTACGCATCCATGGACTTTGCGTTAGATGAATGTACAAAATGAAGTTTCATCGAAAAAAATCACCTTATAAATCATATCTTATAATCATAATCTGAAATCAGAATAAAACAACATGCGCAACACAAAACAACTAAACGCTTTCTTCGTTAACCGCAATTTGTGTTATTTTTACTGAGACTATCTGATTTCTTTGTCTCCTCAAAATCTCCATTCTATAATTAGATAAGACATATGTCTGTCCTGCATCAGGAATTTTCCTCAATTCGCTCATGATATATCCGGCAATTGTTGCAGCATCTTCTTCCGGAATATTCCAATCCAGTTCTCTGTTAATATCACGAACCGGTGTTGATCCGTTTGCTATAACGCTACCGTCAGCAAGAATTTTCATTTCCTCGTCGTCACTGTCATCATATTCGTCTCTCACATCTCCGACAATTTCTTCAAGAATATCCTCAAGCGTAATACATCCCATAAGATCGCCATATTCATCGACTACTAAAGCAAAATGCTCGCGTTTTTTTCGGAAATTCTGCAATTGTTCCAAAAGATGCGTTGTTTCAGGAATAAACCACGGCGGAGATATTAAGCTGTTTATTTTGATATTCTCTATGTGCCCGTTTGCAAGCTGTAATGCTCTGAAAAAAGTTTTTGTTTTCAGAACACCGATTATGTTTTCCGGATTATCTTTCCACATCGGAACCCTGGAAAACTGGCAGTTCATTAATTCTTCGGCGATTTTATTTACAGGAAGCGACGAATCTATTGTGCTCATATTTTTTCTATGGATCATCGCTTGAGTAACTCTTATAGCTTCTAAATCCAAAATGCTTTTCAGCATAATTTTCTTTTGCTCTTCATCTTCGTCGCCTTCGGATGGACGCATTTCAATTGCTCCACGCAATTCTTCGTCAGCATCTTCCGATGATCGATTGTTTTCAATATCAACTCTGAGAAGTTTCATAGAAATTCGAGCACAAAATTCCAAAATGTTAATGAGTGGTCTCATACAGAATACTATTACTTTCACAAAAGGCGCTACAAATAATGCATATTCCATCGTAAAATTTATTGCGACCAT
Source organism: uncultured Alphaproteobacteria bacterium (assembly GCA_905233775.1). GTDB lineage: Bacteria > Pseudomonadota > Alphaproteobacteria > UBA3830 > UBA3830 > BNWE01. The sequence continues at coordinate 1,111 of CAJOEB010000164.1, forward strand.
TTTCGGAAAGATTTCAGCATAAGTCATAAGCAAAACGGCTATTACTGTTTGCATAACAGCAGTTTCTACGGGTGAAAAATACTTTATCGCAAATAAGGTGCTGACTATAGGAATGAGATAAACGACCATCTGATTAAGAACCAAAATAGTTCCGATGGATGTGGTCATTTTTTCTTTCAGTTCAATAACTTTTTTAGCACGAGGATCTTTTTTCTTAGCAAGATGATAAAGATGCGCTTTTGATGCGCCCGTAATAGCGGTTTCCGCACCTGCTATAAAACCGGCAAGACATATCAGAAACAAAACACCAACAGTAAAAATAACGTATGCCATTATGCTCCAGTACCGACACATGTTGTCGGATGATTTTCTGCTATAATAACTGGCGTATTACTACTGAAAACTAAACTACAAATGGATCTATGAATTTGCATAAAGTATTTTTGCACACACAACCTAATAACTTAATTATTATAAGTTTATAATAGGACTTGGTAAAGAAATTATTAATAAAAATGAGATAAAAAATGCTGCACAGATGTATAGAATTGTTTGTTGAATATCTGAAAAGTGAACGGAATGTCGCTATTAATACATTACAGTCATATATTGCTGATTTAATCGATTTTTGTGGGTATGTTGATTTGGATAAAGAAATATCTGAAGAAAATATCACCTTATATCTGGCTGAATTAGATAAAAAACAGCTGAAAACATCATCAGTAAAACGAAAATTATCGGCTCTGAAACAATTTTTCAAATTTTTGTACCGTGAAGAATTAATCAAGCAGGATCCAACGCAATTTATTCATCAGCCAAAAAGCAGACGTCCACTTCCTAAGATTGTCAGCGAAGAAGTAATCGGAAAACTTCAAAAAGCAATACTAGCCATGCCTTATCCAGATGATTTACGCGCGGAATTGATACTACTAATATTGTATGGTAGTGGATTGCGAGTCAGCGAATTGATCTGTCTGAAACAAAATGCGATTGTTGAAAACAAATTTATAAGAGTTTTCGGAAAAGGAAGAAAAGAACGCATTGTCCCGATTTCTCAGAAAGTAGTTTCTTTGATGCCTGATTGGATTATTAATTGCAAAAATTCTGTTTGGCTTTTTCCTTCTGTAAATCCGGATAAACATATTACTCGCCAGAGAGTTTTTCAGATACTAAAAGACATTGCCGTAGCATCCGGTGTTGATACGGAAAAAATCTCGCCGCACGTATTAAGGCATGCTTTCGCTACACATATTCTCGATAATGGAGCTGATTTGTTGAGCGTGAAAAAAATGCTCGGTCATCAGGATATATCGACAACCGAGATTTATACGCATGTAACGAGCAAAAAACTGCGCGAAGTCGTAAATAAATTCCATCCGCTGGCACACAATAATGGCAACATCAAAG
>CAJOEB010000165.1 GCA_905233775.1 uncultured Alphaproteobacteria bacterium
GGTTATGCGGTCGTAGCTCAGCTGGATAGAGCACAGGATTCCTAATCCTGGTGTCGCAGGTTCAAATCCCGCCGATCGCACCATATTTATTTATATATTTTGTTTATATTTGTTTATAAAAAACAATTTATTATGTAAATAATATCAATAATTACAACTAATAATATATATAAATATTTGCACTTTATTAATTATAAATTTATAATTATATTAGCGTTAAACTAGGGATATTATACATTGAGTAATGATATAGAATGCAACGAACCTGTAGTTGCGACCGTGGCATCTTTTCGCAATTTTCCGTCAGAAGATCCAATAAAAGATTCTGTTGTTATATTTTGGGAAAGTCATACAAATAATCCTACAGATAAAGAAAGAATAAGATCGACAATTGATTTAATTTCAAAGAGATTTGATCTTACTTCATGCGAAAAGTATGAAGTACGTACAGGATATTTGAGCAGGTACAATTATTTAGCTAAAACATTAGAAGAATCATCTGTAGATGAGCTACAGGAAGCAGTCATAAAAGGCGAAGAAGAGCAGACCGGTTGGATAGAACGTTGTTCTCCTAACATGCCGACTTTTAAACAAATTAACTGGCCGGAGTGCGTCAGTCCAAGGAAAAATCCTCATTTTGCCGGTTGCAGAGAAAAATTAAGAGCAAAAATAGAAGAAGACGAGAAATTTTTTAAAGCGTATCGCGAAAGTGCCGATGCTTATGCAATAAAAAGGCATACTAATCCCGAAAACGGTTTTTCTTACTTAGTTGAGGAAAATGCCTGGATAATGAGCCTTCCTCTTTTGCATCCAAATAAGAAAATTTACATAATTCATGTTGGAAACGTTACTGATTCAACTTTAATATTATTTTCAGAATTCGAATATTTAAAAAAATCAGCTTTATTATTATTTCCGTCTTTTACTCATGAAACTTTTGCAAGTATTGGTGATTTTAAGATTGAATATGAAAATAAAAATAAGTTTGGTTATTTTATTGACGGTATCGATTTTGCAAAAAATAATACGTACTTAGAAGATTATGCAAAAAATATAAAAGTAGAATTGCTTACAGAAAGAGCAGAAAAAGAATTGCTTTCAAATATTATTGCACAATTACCGGGACACATTTATTGGATGAATATTAAAGGTAGATATATCGGTTGCAATGATCTGCAAGCTGAACATCTTGGACTGAAATCCAGAGATCAAATTATCGGAAGAACTGTTTTTGATCTGTTGCCTACACAAGATGCGCTCAAACATAACAATATAAATAAATTGGTAATAGAGAGAGGACGGAATTACTCCGGTAAAGAAAAAGTATCTACAAAAGAAGGAATAAAAACATATCTTTCAACAAAAGTACCACTTGAAAATACTGCCGGAGAAAGAGTAGGTCTATTGGGTGTATCTGTTGATATTACTGATAGAGAGAATGCAACAGCACTTCAGAAACAAAATGAAGCAAGAAAATTTGAGTTAGAAAAGCAAAAAGAACTGCAAAAACTTTCAGAATCCGTTGCTCATGATATCCGTACACCTTTGATGGTACTGTTATATATGGCTAATAATGTTTCTCTTTCCGAAAAAGAACACACAGCAATAAGAAATGCTGTAACAGGAATAGAACGTATTATTAATGAATTAATTGATCGTTATGAAGGAGAACAAACCTTTACAAAAGAAAAATATACATGTATTCAGACTACTCTTCAGGAAATTATAAAATCTGTGCGTTACCAACATGGAAGTTTAGACATTGAATTCAAATATATTGAAGATAACTCAGCTAAAAAATACTATTTTGTTGAAGGAGATCATTCTGATTTCTCTCGTATGATGATCAATCTGATAAATAATGCAGTTGAAGCTGTATCACAAGGCAGACACGGCATAATCGAAGTTGGTTTTAATGTTGAAAACAACAATGTTGTAATTTTTGTAAAAGATAATGGAAAAGGTATGCCTCCTGATGTCGTTCAAAAAATAATGAACGGTCAATTTATCGTAAGCACAAAAGAGCATGGTCACGGTTTCGGTACCAGACAGGTATTTGATAATGTTAAGGCTATGAACGGAAAATTAACTGTTACTTCAAAAGAAAATGTAGGTACAGAATTTAAACTGACTTTTGAAATCTGCGAAACGCCTCAATGGTTTTCTGACAAAATTACACTTAGAAAAGGAGATATTGTTGTCGTTTTAGATGATGATCCATCAATTTTTGAAGTATGGAAACGAATTTTCTCAATTTTTGGACAGGATATTCTGGTAAAATACTTTACAAAAGGTAATGATGCGATTGGCTTTATAAAAGCAACAAAAAGCAAATCACCAAACACAAGCATATTTTTGATCGCTGATTACGAATTACGCGGTCAATCTATTAACGGCGTTGATGTAATAGAGCAAACAGAAATGCAGAAACGAAGTTTGTTAGTAACAAGTTTATATACATCAAAAATAAAAGAATTCAATGAAAAGAGCGAGACTTTGAAAATATTTCC
>CAJOEB010000166.1 GCA_905233775.1 uncultured Alphaproteobacteria bacterium
GCGTGAACGTCCGGCATTATGCGAATTTTGCTATCTTTTATAAATTCATAATCGCACATTCGCTGAATTTGGTCTTTTGCTTTTTCATCAATATTTTTTGCAAATGAAATAGCAGAATTAATTTTTCCTTCAATAATTTCCATAATATAACCACCATCTAATTATCAATTTTGAAATTCTTCTAACCAAACTTCACCGTAATCAAACATATTTGTAAAACCAATCTTTATATCATTACCTAATACTATAAATATCTCTTTCAGAAAAGGATTAGTTGATTCTTCTAATGATGTTTCAACTGAAAATGTATATGTATGTTTAGCTTCAATATAATTTTGTGTAGTAAATTCAAATTTTGTTATAGTTTCATCAAATATATTTGATAAAAATCCATATACTTTTATATTGTATTCAATATTTTTATAATTTATTGAATTTAAATTTACAAATACGTTAGCACTTTCACTAAAATCTATTTCTAAATTTACAGTATCTGTGCATATAGTTAATGGTTGATCAATTAAAAGATATTTATTGTTTTTACTAATATCATGCAATCCATATTTAGGAAGAAATATATTTTTTATTTTCGATCCTATAATTTTATTTTTACAAATAAATTCTTGAAGTTCATCAGGATGATTATATAGTTTAGATTTACTTCTCCATTCACTTAAAACAAATTCTTTCATTATAACCACCCTTCTGGTATTTTATATTCAGTCAACATTATTTTATATTTTTTAAAGACGTTTTCTCCACCTATTTCCATTTTAATACGACCTTCGCGCATATATTTTACTAATAATTCTTTTTCCTTTTCGTATTGTTCCTCGTAGTTGAGTTCAAAATTTTGTTCAAGAATTTTATCAATTTCATCACTGGCTATTTCAAAACTATCATCATCAAGTCTACAATAACAAGGATACATATAAGGAAAAGCCTCATCATTTAGCAAATCAGAAGAAATTTTTTCAAAAATCTTAACAACATATTTACGATTGACAATTTCTTTTAGAGTTGTTCCGTGTTTAAATTCATAAATTTCAAATTCAACTTTGTTATCATTACGATCTTTAATAGATAAACGTAAAATTTTTTCTTCCCAAATGTTAATTACAATCTTCTGATAATTTTTATCTGTTTTAACATGATTCATAAAATTTATAAATTGAGGTAACGGATCTTCACCTAAATCGTTGAATATGAAATCAACACTTTTATCATCCTGAATTGCTTCAAAAGAAATATATCCGTATTCAATGCCAGTATATTTAAAATCTATCATAAAAATCGCCACCTTATCAATTTCTAATATATGATGATAACATAAATCGCAATAAAAAAGGTCTCTATCAAAGAGACAATGACAAAATTTTTTTATTCACCAAGAATTTTAAAACCGTAATGGTCAAGCACTTCATTTATCAAAAATATATCATAAATTTGATTTTCAATGAAATACCCAATGATGACATCTTCTTTACGACCTTTTGAAAGATAATAACCGGCACGTTCTAATAATGTATTCGTTTCTTTGAAATCTAATTCCAAAGCGATTGCAATAGCTAAAATCGTTCGTTTGCTGGGCATATAATCTTTCTCATTGCGAATTTTCGAGAATATACGGCGATCCAGATGAGCTTTCTTATAAACTTCAACATCTGTCAAATTTTTGTCCTTTATGAGTTTAAAGAGATAGTCGGAAAAATAATTGCCGGCAAGCCCAATTTTATCTTTTAGTATCCTGATTATGCTCTCAGTACGTCCAATTTCGCTTGGAGCATCACCGAGACGCATATTTAGAGAAAATTTCCAGCCTTGTTTTTTCTTTTCTTCGAGCCACTCAGGACTAATATAGTGCTCAGCAAGGTATTTTTCTATTTGGTAAAGCGATTCATCTTTCATACTTCTACTAATTGAGGATAATATTCATAAAAATATAAAATACAAGTATTCAACACTGATACGCACTCCTCATTGTCCCATAGTTTACATTCTATTTCCAAAACTTCTTTTAATGTTGCAAAATCACATGAGCGTGGCTTGTCTCGAAGATATGATATTTTAGATAAACTCAAATCAATAATTTTAAATAATTCTTTTTTGTTATACTTCCTGAAATCATTACAACAACTTTCTTGACTGACCAATCGTTTATAAGACTTATCTATCAATATTTTTTTCGTTACACGACGCAAATTATACTCATCATAACTTTCACTCCAATTTTTGATATGACAAATTGATTCCACCATTGGATAGTTGATATATAATCGACCGTTTTCAGTGGAATCATTGAAGTAATCCATCATTTTTTTGAGTTTGTTTACATCGTACAATTTATCATGAGGATCGAAATCGAAAATTAAAAATATTTCAGTATATCGTTCATCAAAAATTTTTTTCTTTTCCACATCTACTTCACGAGAACGCAAGAGCATGAGC
>CAJOEB010000167.1 GCA_905233775.1 uncultured Alphaproteobacteria bacterium
TATATAAACTAAACAGACGGAGAAATGGAGAATAGGAATTATGTCAAATACACCTTTATGGACTCCAAGTGAGGAGCGAATTGCAAATAGTAATGCAACAAAATTTATGAAGCAAGTAAAAGAAAAAAGCGGTTTTAATGGAAAAACATTTCGAGATTTGTGGGAGTGGTCTGTCAATAATCCAGAGCCATTTTGGGATAATGTCTGGGATTTCGGCGATATCATAGGAGATAAAGGATCAAGCAGAATATCCAATGGTAAAGAAAAGTTTTGGGAACACCGATATTTTCCGGATGCCAAGCTCAATTTTGCCGAAAATTTCCTTAAAAGACAGGACAATGCACCAGCGTTAATCTTTTGGGGTGAAGAAAAAGTACGAAAAATATACACATGGAAAGAATTGTATGATGCCGTAGCAAAAACTGCTGCTGCCTTAAGAAGCATTGGAGTAAGCAAAGGCGATATTGTTGGCGGATATGTTGCTAATATGCCTGAAACAACGATTGCTGCATTAGCAACAATAAGCATTGGGGCAATTTGGTCATCTTGTTCTCCTGATTTTGGTATTTCAGGAGCTTTGGATAGATTTGGACAAGTAAAACCAAAGGTTTTCTTCGCAGTTGACGGGTATTTTTATAAGGGAAAGGAATTCAATAACCTAGAAAAAATCAAAAGCGTTGTTGAACAAGTAACAAGCATCGAAAAAACAATCATAATTCCATATATAAAAGCTGGTTTGCCGGCAGGTACACGAACAGAATGCGTTTTGTTCAACGATTTTCTTGGAACTGGCGATGTCCCGCCTTTAACTTTCGAGAAGTTTCCGTTTGATCATCCTGTTTATATCCTATTTACATCTGGAACAACAGGAGTTCCAAAGTGTATTGTGCATGGAGCCGGCGGAACTCTGCTACAACACAAAAAGGAACAGTTAATTCATTGTGATATTAAACCAGATGATCGAGTGTTCTATTTTACAACATGTAGCTGGATGATGTGGAACTGGGCAACATCAATATTAGCTGAAAACGCTACTTTGATGCAGTACGAAGGAATGCCGCTGTTTCCAAAACCAGATGTTTTATTTGAAATGGCATCGTCTTGCGGTATGACATTCTTCGGAACATCATCAAAATTCTTGGATACTGCGTTAAAGGCCGGAATTAATCCTATGAGCACATATAATCTTGATAAACTCAAGACAGTTGGTGTTACTGGATCACCTTTGTGCCAGGAAGCCTGCAATTTCGTATACGAAAAAATAAAGAAGGACATACACCTCAACGTGTTTTCTGGTGGTACTGATATTATCTCGAGTTTCTGTATGGGTAATCCGATTTCCCCTGTGTATAATGAAGAGATGCAGGGATTTGGCCTCGGAATGAACGTACACGTTTATGGACCTGATGGTAAAGAAGTTCCTGATGGTCAGCAAGGTGAGCTAACGTGTATAACTCCGTTTGCTTCGCAGCCATTAAAGTTCTGGGGAGATGAAGGTAATAAACGTTTTATTTCATCTTATTTCGAGAAATTTGATAATTGTTGGTGTCATGGCGATTGGCTTGAGATAACTCCGAATAAAGGTGTCTTTATTTCCGGACGCGCAGATGCCGTTTTAAATCCATCGGGCGTACGTATCGGAACAGCTGAAATCTACTCTCAGGTTCAAAAAGTAGAAGAAGTTGTAGACTGTATGGCAGTTGGGCAAAAATGGGATAATGATGAGCGTGTAATTTTGTTCGTTGTTATGAGAGATGGTATTGCATTAACAGATGATATCAAAAAGAAAATTAAGACAATAATAAGGGATAATGCGACACCAAGACACGTTCCTGCTAAAATTATCGCTGTTCGCGGAATTCCAAAGACGAATAACGGGAAAATCGTGGAATTGGCGGTAAAAAATGTAATTCATGGACAGGAAGTTGTAAACAAAGACTCAATAGAGGATCCGTCTTTGCTTGATGACTTTAAAAATATTCCTGAATTACAGGAAGCATAAAACATTTTCCTCCTGAAAAAGCGCAAAAACGGCTGTCTCGATTGTGGATTGCGGTAAGACAGCTGTTTTTGTCGTTGTTATTTGTTGTGGTTATTATATTGTATGTTTTATAACTTTATTTATGTTATTTTTTAATAGTATAAATATTTCTAATTTTGACTTTATAAGTTTTTTAGATAATTAATTAAACAATTATTATATTTTTGTACTTTTGTATATATTTTTTGGCCGATTAATTTGTATTTATTTTAATTTTACATACGCTACCATTAGAATAGAACGTTGTTATTTAGATTGACTCTATGCAATTCTTGTCTATATGTTCTGCAAACTACAATAATGTGTTTTTCAGAATTTAAATTTATTGTTTATTGCTCGTCTGTATTTTTAGGATTTTATGTGTAATTCATCTTAATCGAAATTCCACTGCTACAATACA
>CAJOEB010000168.1 GCA_905233775.1 uncultured Alphaproteobacteria bacterium
GGATTACTTCTTGCGTCCCAGACGTATGACTTCCCATTCCAACCTTATGCCAGATGTTTCGAAAACCTTTTGAGCGATTTTTTCGCCTAAAGTTTCGATATCGCTTGCCGTTGCATTGGCGTCATTTATGATAAAATTGCAATGCTTTTCCGATACTGTGGCTCCTCCGACTCTCATTCCGCGTCCACCTGCTTTTTCAATTAATTCCCATGCTCTTTTGCCTGTCGGATTTTTAAAAGTCGATCCGCAAGAACGTTTGTTAAGAGGTTGTGATTGCTTTCTCTTTTCGATAATAGAGTTAACTTTCTTCAAAATAGAATAATTGACCTGAGAAGACGTCTTAAACCATGCTCTGGTTACAATAAGATCATCAGAAATACCCGATTTTCGATATTCGAATTTTATATCTTTCTTCGTAAACCATTTTATTTGACCTGAAGTTGTTACCGCTTCAAATTCGATTAAGAAATCTGAGATTTCCGAACCATAGCAGCCTGCATTCATTTTCAATGCACCGCCAACAGTTCCCGGCAATCCCATAAGAAACTCCAGACCGCCCAATTCCGCATCCATGGCGACAGTAGCCAGACGTGTGCAATTAACTCCGGCACCTACCTCAATGATATCATCCTCGACGTATATCTTTTTAAAAGTGTCTCCGAGAAGAATAACAACGCCATCAATACCTCCATCGCGAATAAGAACATTGGAAATAGCACCAAGAATTGTTATGCGAATGTTTTCCGGTGTATTTCTGAGGAAGAAAACAAGATCATCGATATCCTCAGGAATAAACAAAACCTCTGCGGGACCTCCGACACCAAACCAAGATTTCTTGCTCAGCGGAAAATTCCTCTGTAGCACACCACGAACAATCGGAAGAGAGTCAATAATCGATGATGACATTTCGCTGCTCTATTGCTCCGTATTAAGAGCCTTTGGAAGAGCATATGCCCACTGAGTTATATCTCCAGCGCCTAAAAATATTACGAAATCCCCTGAATGAATTAGTTTCGATATTTTTGCGACAAGTGTCGGAACATCTTGGACAAAATCCGCTGCAACAACACCGTTTTCTTGTATTTTTTTGAGCAATGTAAAGTGATCGACGTCATTATTACGTTCTCCTAAAAGCATGGTCACTTAACTCAAGGACTTTCGCAAAATCTTCTAAGAAATTTTTTAGTCTTGTGTGTCTATGTGGTTGCATTACGGCATAAATTTTTCCTTTGCAAGAAGTTTTTGCCGCATTTAATACCGCAGCAATCTCTACAGGGTGATGCGCATAATCATCGATAATTGTTACACCGTTGATTTCTGCGACACGAGTAAATCGGCGTTTTACTCCCATGAATGAACCAAGCGCCAATCGAACATTCTCTTCTGAAATCCCCAACTCTACAGCAACAGATATTGCAGCAAGAGCGTTTTGCACATTATGCTTTCCAAACATCGGAAGGGTAATATCTTCCCAAACTTGACGTTTGATGTTTAGTCTCTTTGCAAGTTCTGCGGAAAAATGAACGTCAAATTGTGATCCACTCGGAGAAAGGGCAAGATTATGACCCGCTACATCTGCTGTTTCTGATAATCCGTATGTTATTATTCGGCGATCAACCGTATTAGCAGCAACTTTTGCCACTTCCGGATGATCTATACACAAAATCCCTGCACCATAAAAAGGTACGCTCTCAACAAATTGCGAAAATAATCCGCGCAATTCAGAAAAATCCTTGAAATTATCTATATGATCAAAGTCAATGTTAGTAACAACTGCGATTGTAGACATGAGTTTTGTGAAAGATCCGTCTGATTCGTCTGCTTCAACAACTATCCAATCGCCGGATCCCAAGCGCGCATTGCTGTTGTATGCATTAATGACACCACCGTTGACTACTGTCGGATCCATGCCGGCTTGGTCTAACACTGCCGCTACTAACGATGTTGTTGTCGTCTTTCCATGAGTACCCGCAACAGCAACTGAATGCTTCATTTTCATCAATTCCGCCAGCATTTCCGCACGTTTAACAACAGGAATATGCAGTTTTCTTGCTTCCAATATTTCCGGGTTATCTTTTGAAATAGCAGATGAAACAACGACAACAGATGCGCCATGAACATTTTTGGCTTCATGCCCTATAGCTATTTTTACGCCTTTTCGGGCAAGTTTCGCGATCATTGCATTTTCTTTTAAATCGCTACCGCTGACATTGTACCCGAGATTAAGCAAAATATCGGCAATTCCGCTCATTCCTATTCCGCCAATTCCGACAAAATGTATCACACCCGTGTTAGTGAAATATTTTCTCACAACATCACCTCTATTTAACCGCGCTTTTTTCTACAAAATCCGCAAAAATCTCAGTGGATTTATCTCCAAGTTTGTTAATCATATTTGAAGCTGCTTCTTTTAGCAATTCTCTATGATTTAAAAGATTAATAATTATTTTTGATAACTCTTTTTCAATATTCTCATCTTCTTCAACTATCCATGCAGCTTTTTTATGCCTATAACACATGGCATTGTGAAATTGATGATTATCAGATGCTAACGGATATGGGATTAAAATCGCCGGACGTCCGAGCGTAGATAACTCTGCCAAAGTAGATGCTCCGGAACGGCAAATGATCAACTGAGCTTCCGACATTTCTTTCGCAACATTATGAACAAAATCCAGAAGACGAGCGTTAACACCAAGCTTGTGGTACTCGATACGCAAATCATCAAGTTTCGCAGAACTTACTTGCTGCACTATATCAATATGCTGTCTCTGATCTTCGCTTATCATGGCCAAAGCTCTCGGAATAATGCTGGAAAACGAAACTGCTCCTTGACTACCTCCGATAACTACGATTTTTAATCTTCCATCACATTTATAATTGGAGTTCGCCGCTGCAACAAATTCTTTTCTGACCGGAGACGGCAACTGACGCCATTCTTCATCGATAGCAAATGTTGAAACCTTAAAATCCGCAATAGATGCGAGTAAATTATTAGCTTTTCCTACAACAGAATTCTGCTCATACACGATTGTCTTTGCTCCAAGAGCTTTTCCAACGAACATCGGAACAACAGTAAACAGCCCGCCAAATCCAATGATTATATCGGGACGATATTCTTTTATCTTCCAAAGCTTAAAAAATTTGTAAGCTACGGAAATGATTTGCGGAATTATTTTTAATAGCTCTTTCAATGAAAAACGTATTGTTTTTATAACTATCTTCTCGGATATATTCGAACAAAATCTATTGCCTCTTGTATCGGTAATCATACTTACTTGATGTCCTCGCTGTTTTAATGATTCAAACAACGCACAGGCTGGAAACATATGTCCTCCGGTTCCTCCGGAGCAGATAGCAATCTTCAACACTGACACCTCATTAGCATGATGACGCTAATATTTTACAAACTTTATTAATATTTAGTTAATAAAAATTAAGATTCGTAAA
>CAJOEB010000169.1 GCA_905233775.1 uncultured Alphaproteobacteria bacterium
AAGATTACGTCGGGAAAGCTGATTACGCATTATCCATAACAAGGCTTCATCACGAGAAGCAAAATCTTTACTAACAGTAGTAAAAGGTATATTATGCTTGGTACAAATCTTATAACGATTATGACCATCAATAAGAATTTCACCAAGAAAATGCCATGTAACAAGAGGGTCTCGGCAACCTTCCGCTAATATACTTGCCTCAAGACCTTTATATTCCTCTTCTGTCAGAGGTGGTATTAACTGCTCAAATTCCTTGTCAATTCTAATGTCTTCAGAAAACATTTAATTAGTAACTCCTTTCTGATAAATTTTTATATAAAATATAATACCACACTCAAGTGTGTTTCAAGAAGGGCTAAAAAAGTGTATAATCCCATAAAATAAATAAAACGATAAGGAGACTAATGTATGGAAGAAGCAACTAACAATACAGCAACACAGGTGGAAAAAAGTCCTCAAAGAGAACGTAAGGCTTTTTTGTTCCGTGCTTCCTTCTTAGACGCCATTGATTGCTTTAGCGAAGAGAAAAAAGGTAAAATAGCTATGAAAATAATTCAATACGGACTGGACATAACAGAAGAAGTTATATCTCCAGAACAGGAAGAGCAGAAAACAATAGGCATGGTTTTAAGACCCATTAAAGATAAAATTGATATTCAAAAGAGGAGATACAGAAACAAGCAAATAATTAATAACTATATCGCTTATATAAGAAAATCCCCTTTTGCCGATAGGGAAGAAGGGATAAAGGCACTAAAAAGGCTCTTTATTAAAGCTGGAAATCAAGATATTCTTGATATAAAAGCAGCAATTCAATTCGTACTACCTCAAACAATAATTCAATCAATACAAAAAGATAAAATGCAACAACAAAACAATACTCCCAGACGTTCAAGGGGAGAAGGATTAACGAGGCAAATTTTTTAATTATGAACAATATCGAAAATTCACAAGAAAGAACAGATTTCATGTTCTACGAAACTTTTTACGACTATATTCTGAATGCCAAAGACTTTTACGGTGAAGACATCGCTGAAAAATTCGCTTTGGCTATAATACGTTTCGGGGTTGAGGGAAAAGAGGTTGAAGAAAAAGAGTTAGCTGGAATTGATGACAAAATTCTTGAAGTTCTTAAAGCAACTCTAAAAAGTATATACCCTACAATCAAAAAATCCAAAGAGCGAAAAGAACGCAAAGTTCTTCAGGCAAAAAATAAAAGTAACAATACTACGGAAGAACAAAATGGTAAATCTTCTCGTTAAATTTGAACCTATATTTATATTTATATTTACATGTAAATGTAATTTACATGTATTTTTTATTTTTATTTGGTGGCCAAATTTCCTATGGCTAAAAAATTTGGGCAACAAACAAAAAGAAAAAATACGTGTAATAATGAAATGAAATGGAGGTGTCCACTCTTGAGTTTCCTGTTCAGAAAGGAATATCTGGAAGCCTGTTTATTGGTTCAGGACGAAAAAATTAGACTTGCTTTATATGATAAAATCTGTAACTTCGGAATTAACGGAGAAGATAATATAGATTTAGCAAAATACAACCTTACTCACCAACAAGAGCAAGCTGTAAAGATGATAGCTAGACCTATTATAGACTCTATACAGAACTCACAGGAAAGATATAGACTTGCTCAAGATTTAGGCAGAAAAGGCGGAATTAACAGCGGAAAAGCTAGAAGAAATAAGTCTAATCAATCTGTAGCAAAAAAATAAAAAGCAATATAGAATTTAAGTTCAGATAAAATATATTTTGTCAAGGAAATTTTACCTAATTTTGTACTTGTAAAACTTTTTCCCTGTACTTGTAAAAACCAGTTTTATAATGATAAATTTTCTCATTTATACTTGTAAAATTCCCTTTGTACTTGTAAAAAATAAAGCCCTTCTGTAAAATAAATCTCAGTCAAACAAGATTTAAATATAGAAAGGACTTTATTTTTATGTCGTGTATTATACACAGAATGATCGGAAAAGTAATCTATCAATATGAAGTTACAACATACCGCGAAAACGGGAAAAAGAAAACAAAGCACGTCTGTCTTGGACACTACGATAAAAACGGAGTATTTATTCCGTCAAAAAAGAGACTTGCTGAACAAGCTACAAAAGCTGTAAACGACAAAGAAGAAACACAGGACAGTCAGAAGGAAACTCCTGACAACGCGCAAATAAGAACTATCGCAAAAGCTGAGGGACTTAAAAACGAAATCTTTGACCCGAAGATAACTGCCCTTGCTATTCCTACTCTGCCTCGTTATGAACACAGTATCAGCCTTCATGAAGAGGGAGACGCTCACCTCATGCTGATAAAGATAAGCACTACTGAACTGAAATTCGAGAACGGTCAAATGTTCTTCAGCGGTAGCCTAAAACCTATAAGCACTGTCGAACTCGTACAGGACTTAA
>CAJOEB010000170.1 GCA_905233775.1 uncultured Alphaproteobacteria bacterium
AGTAATAATATTTGTAGTAAAAAGAGTAGTTTCAACATGGCTTCATATCAATATATCTATGTGATGAAAGGTGCGTCAAAAATTTATCCGGGCGGAAAACAGGTTTTAAAAGAAACTTGGCTGTCGTTCTTTCCTGATGCAAAAATAGGTATAGTTGGAAAAAATGGCGCCGGCAAATCTACTCTGCTGAAAATAATGGCGGGTTTAGATCATGATTTCAACGGAGAAGCATGGCCTGCAAAAGGAGCAACTGTCGGATATCTTCCGCAAGAACCGGAGTTAGATAAATCTGCTACTGTTTTTGATAATATTATGTCGGCTTTGAATGATAAAAAAGCGATTTTAGATGAATTTGATGCAGTTTCGGCAAAATTTGCGGAAGAAATGTCCGACGATGAGATGAATAGTCTTATTGCAAAGCAAGCGGAGTTACAAGAGCAAATCGATGCTCAAGGATTATGGGATTTGAACCGAACAATAGAAATAGCAATGGACGCATTAAGATGCCCTCCTCCTGAAACAATCGCCGGAAACTTATCCGGGGGCGAAAAACGTCGCGTAGCTCTTTGTAAATTGCTGTTGCAAAAGCCTGATTTGCTACTTCTTGATGAGCCTACTAACCATCTTGACGCTGAATCTGTAGCATGGCTCGAACATCATTTACAAGAATACAAAGGAGCAGTCGTTTTAGTAACGCACGATCGATATTTTCTTGATAATGTTGTTGGTTGGATCCTTGAACTCGATCGTGGATCTACTTATCCATTTGAAGGAAATTATTCTGCGTGGTTGGAAGAGCGTCAAAAGCGTATTGAACAAGAAGAAAGCGCAGATAACGATCGTCGACGTTTTCTTGCACGTGAGTTAGAATGGATTCATCAATCACCAAAGGCAAGACAAGCAAAAAGTAAGGCGAGAATTAGCGCGTACAGCGAGATGTTAGAGCAGGAAAATTCAAAGACATACAATACTTCAACTTTGTATATTCCATCAGGCCCACGTCTCGGAGATGTTGTTATTCGTGCGAATTCACTCAGTAAAGCTTTTGGTGATAAAGTATTATTCGAGGATCTGTCTTTTGATTTACCTCCGGGAAGTATAGTTGGTGTAATAGGAGCGAACGGTGCCGGAAAATCTACTCTTTTTAAGATAATTACAGGAAAAGAAAAACCTGATACCGGCGAAGTAACTATTGGTGAAACGGTAAAAATGGCATATGTCGACCAAAGTAGAGATGCGTTGGATGATAAAAAAACCGTTTGGGAAGAAATTTCTGATTCTTTGGATGAATTAGAACTTGGCAAACGCAAAGTTCTAAGTCGCGCATATGTGTCATATTTCGGTTTTAAAGGAACAGACCAACAAAAATATATCAATCAATTATCAGGAGGTGAACGAAATAGGGTTCATCTTGCAAAAATACTAAAATCAGGTGCAAATGTAATCTTGTTGGATGAGCCGACAAACGATCTTGACGTTGATACATTACGAACTTTGGAAGATGCTCTATTGGAATTTGCAGGGTGTGCAGTAGTTATAAGCCATGATCGTTGGTTTTTGGATAGAATTGCAACGCACATTTTAGCTTTTGAAGATGATGGACATGTTGAATGGTTTCAAGGGGATTTTTCCGCTTATGAAGAAGATAAAAAGAAACGTCTTGGAATTAATGATTTATTAGTTCCGCATCGTATAAGATACAAAAAGCTTGAAGTATGAGGTTAAAGTTATGGAAATAAAGCAGGATATTCTTTCTGTAGCGGATCGATATGACGCTCTTTTTCTTGATGTTTATGGAGTTTTATATAACGGCGTCGAATTGTACAACAATACTCTTGATACATTAAGAGAGCTAAAGAGAGCAGGAAAAAAAATAATTATCGTTTCCAATGCTACGCAAGTTTCAGCGGATGCCAAACAAAGTTATGAGCGCCGTGGAATGATTGAAGGTGAGCATTATGACCAATTTCTAACATCAGGTGAATATTTGCACTATACGCTTACAACAAAACCGCAAGAAATATTTAAGAAATACGGCATAGATATTTTATCAGTAAAATGTTTGTTTCTTGGAAATGCTAGTGTATTTGCGGATTCGCAGGTTGTGAAGACAGAATCATTTGATGAAGCCGGTTTTATATATGTCGGAGTTCCAATTGCATCATATGGAAGGGTTCGTATCGATAATTTATATGATGAAAATGGGAAACTCGTTTGTATAGAAGACGTAGTTCACAGCGATTGGCATAAATTGAGCGATTCAGAAGGAAGAAAAGGAACAAAAGAATTTGCGATTGTACTGGAAAAGTGCTTAGAGAAAAAGAAAATTCTTTTAGTCGCCAATCCTGACATTTTTGCTCATGATTCAGATAAAAAACAGAATAACAAAATTATTCCCGTATTCACTCAGGGTATTTTA
>CAJOEB010000171.1 GCA_905233775.1 uncultured Alphaproteobacteria bacterium
TATAGCATCGCGTGTTATTCCGGCTTGCTCGCCCGTCAGAAGACGATTACTTCCGAGAATCGCATTAATCATTGTGGATTTTCCTACATTAGGACGACCGACAATCGCAATTTTTATTATATCTTTTTTTACATCTGTTATATCTGTTGTTATATTTTTTTGGTTATTTTGATCAGATTTCTGCTCAAGTTTCTGTTCAATATTCCGTTCAATTTTCTGCTGAATAGGATTCTTAAACACAATCTTATCTTGATAACTATCGCATTTATATTGGTAACTATCACAAATAACTTCATATAAGTCATCAAAACCGAGATTATGTTCGGCAGAAATAGCTATACCTTCACCAAAACCAAGTAACGCAAAATCAGAGTTCTTGAAAAAGTCATCTTTGGTTCTTTTTATCTTCTGAAAATCAAAAGCATTCGAAATGCGGTTTCTGACTCTCGCAATAGCTCCATTTCCATAAGGAATTTGGTTCTCGCATTTATTTTTTACGAGAATAATCCGTCGTTTTCCGATTTTTTTCAGCGCAGATCTGATCCATGCTGCAATTTCTTTATCGTATTCGGTAACTCCTTCGATAGCATCAACAACGAATAAGACAATGTCAGACTCATTAATTGCGGCAAATGATTGTTCGTTCATGCCTTGAGCAAGTTGGCTTTTAGAAAAAGGATCAACGCCTGGAGTATCTAAAATTTGGATTTTCAATCCGAACAAATCGGCATCAGCGTATTTTCTGTCACGAGTAACACCGGGTAAATCCCCGACAATAGCAAGCTTACCGCCCGCCAATCTGTTGAATATGGTTGATTTTCCGACGTTCGGTCGTCCTATGATCGATACTATCATTATTTTCTTTATTTATTTTTACTTATTTTTATTCTTTATAAGCCGATTTATAAGCCGAAAGATCTCCGTCATTACTCAAAATATAGAGAGTTGTATCAGCAATTATCGGATTAACCGAAATACCTCTACTACCAACATTTATACCGGTTCTTGTTATCTTACCGTCTTTGAGCGAAATAAACAACATCTCTCCTGCAGGAGACAACGCCAAAATACGATCCTTCAATAATACTGTTCCATACCAATCATTTTTATGCTGACTCCTGTAAATCTGTTTAAACAGACCATTTCCGATCTTGCATTAATCACAAAAATGCTGTTTCCGCTTACAATCGGTGTTTGGAGTCCGCCATAATCCTTGATCCATAGACGTGTACCTGTTTTCGCATCAAAAGCGGCAGTTTGTTCATTTGCAGCAACAAAATACACTATGCCATCTTTTACAACCGGAGAAGCCTTAGGATGAGTAAAAGCACTGGCAGCATTGCTTACGGAAAATTTCGGAAATGCCGACTCCCAAATAGTCGCACCTGTTTCAACAAGTAACGCAAAAATCTCACCGGACGGATACGCCACATAAACCATACCACCGTCTACAGCAACAGCAGAACTACCCAAATATGCAGATTCAGATGCTATGCCAGAATGAGACCAAAGCAGCTTGCCGTTATCAATATCCACAACCTGCAGACTGGAGTTGGCACACATAAAAAATACACGTCCCTCTGATATGGTTATCGCATCACCTTTACTGGACGCTGGTAGCTTTATGCGCCATTGGAGCGCGCCTGTCTTCGGATTTAAAGACATGGCTTCCGAAAAACATGTAGCAACTATGAGATGTCCTTTGTCATAGGCGATTGCTGTTCCTGTCTGACCATCTTTTCCGGCAATTGTAGAGCTTTTACGCCAAAGCTGTTCACCTGTTTCAGCATCAAATGCATATACGACACCTCCGGCATCAATACAAAACACCTTTCCATCAGCTACAATCGGTGATGCCGTTATTTTTATTGACTTTGTCGCTTCAAAATCTAAGCCAGCAGTCCAAATTTCCTGCGGATCGGTTATTATAGCAAATTTTAGAGGAGCATAACAATGCGCGGAATTCATAAACGGTTGCATATACACGCGATTGTACACCTCAGCATCAACAAGAACAGGAGATTTATCGATATTTTCTATATGCTCTCCGACAACATCAGAAGACAAAACGCTCTCACGTACACCTTTTAATGATTCTTTCTCTGAACATCCTATTAATACTAACGGAACAAGGCAAACCTTTAATAGATTACGCAAACATTGTTGTACCGGCATTATTTTTCTCCTCTCTCATGGTTCGCATTTTCGCTTTTGTTCTTCATATTCATATCATTCTTCATATATTGCACTAAAATACCAATTCTATCTTTCATGCTTTTCGGAGCTTCATTGCTGCTAGTTATTTTTTCAAGATATTCTAAAGACTCTTTATTTTTTCCGTCATTCGCATAAATCATAGCAACCAGCTCCATAGCAGAAAATCTAAATGGTCGCTTTGCCTGCGTCAGAGGTTCCAAAATTTTTACCAATTCATCAGCAGATTTTGTAGAATATGACGCATATATTAACAGAGCAAGATCCTTCCAAACGATATCAACCCCGCTTCTGTTGGACAAATTCAGAAGTGGCTGCAAAGCTTCATCGCTACTCCCCTCTCCTATCATTAGCCTTTTACCGGATTTCATGATCATTAATATAGGACGCAACTCTGCCGGAGCTGTTTCCAATAATTTCCCGAGCATAAGGTCATCTTTCTCTGAAGGATTTTGAACAACTGTAAGCAATGCATTTGTTACATCTTCCATTTTTCGCTTCTGACGTTCGTGCCATGTGGAATATATGATTATCCCTAGAACTACAGTGACTAACACAGCGACAATAGTTTTGTAATTGTTACGAATAAAAGCAACCATTTGATCTTGTTTGAGTTCTTCGTTTATTTCCTCAAACATCGCAAAATTTTCGTTATTATCCACGTTCGGTTCCTTAATATAAATCCTAAAAAAGCAAGTTATTATAAATCCACTATAATATAATCACATAATATATAGATGTAATAACAGATATGATTATAATATAGGCAGTATAGGTTATTTCAAATAAATAATCCAATATTTGGATTTTAGGAAAGCAAAGATTAATTTAATCGAAAAAAAATTTAATTTATCAAACCAAGAAAAAATGCAAAAAAATGATTTTTAGAAATATGTTTTTAGAGATATAAAAAAAACGACTATTGATAATAAAATCAAAAAAAGATGCGACTATTGCTACAATATATACAACAACAGATATAACAATAGTCGCAAGAACAAAAATTACATAAACACCAATTTATCAATAGAGATCTTGGGAAAGTCATTTTAGGCATTTTTTGTGCACTGATAATCAGCGTCTTCTAAATGCCATTTTCGACTTTCGCAAGATCTCTAATACTTATTCAGGCAATCCACTAAAATA
>CAJOEB010000172.1 GCA_905233775.1 uncultured Alphaproteobacteria bacterium
TCATCCAACCGTTTTGTATTAGTCGCATTATCTACTTCAAACAAACATGAAGACAGCAATTTCTCTACATCAGTCATGTAGTTCCTCATTTTGATATACGAAATAATATGTTAACAGAAAAATTAACCGCTTTAAAGAACTAAAGGACTAAAGAACTGTTGTAACGATAACCTCCCCCCTTACTCTCTCTTTATTTTAACCTCTGTTTTTACTTTTTTATCTTTGAGTGGATAATTCTCCTTGCTGTTTGCAGCGCAGATTTTTTCTTATGGTATTCAATTGATTTTCAGTTACAGTTAATATTCCAATAGAATTATTGCAAAAGTCGAAGAAAATCGAATGGTATTTTTGAAAATCTGATTATCGAGTTATCGAGATGAGGATTTGATTATCAGGACATAAAAATCCCCTCAAGTTGCTTTTACAAGAACTCCAATTAATAAAATTATATTTTAATTATTAATTATCTCTTGCGTATCTTAGCTTAAATTCTTACATAAACGATTTTTATTATTTTCTTAACAAATTTCTGATAACTTTTATTTTACATTATGCATTATAAAAACATTATAAAATGAATGAGACTTATTATGAGTAACAGTACACAACACAAACCATTCTCTAACAGCGGTAACAGCACCCACGGGGGGGGGTAGTCGATCGTCTGCGCAAGCGGATATCCGCAAAATTTCAGCAAATATTTCACCATCTTTTATTAAAGCAAATTCTATTCCAGCGTTTTCCGCATCAGACAGTACATAGAATTGTGCATCATCACGCAACTGCAAATCACAAAAGCTACCATCACTACGGTGGTATACTAATCGAATTCGCACTCTCCGTTCCTGTACTAATTACGCTCCTTTTCTTTGTCTGTGACCACTACCGCTATTACGAGATCCAAAGTAAAGTTCGTACCTCAGCATATCTCGCTGCCAGCATGATACAACAGGTTGCAAATACAAGAACAACTAAAGCATTAACCCTAAAAGATATTATTAATGTAAGTTATGCCAGTTGTCTTAACTTTTTTCATACCAATACCATGTTTTCTCCTTGGAAGTTCAATGTGTTTCCTGTTGCATATTATTTTTGGGTAAAAAGAATAGACAGTAGCAACTATCAGTATCAAAGTTGTTATGCATCAGGTTATTATGGAACAACTCCGGCTGGAATGAACCAACATTTTGATACTGTTAAAACAAAAAAAATTTCGGATATACAGGCAATGCATCCGGATCTGATATGCGATAAAGATGGAGATGAACGAGTATGTATAGAGTATGTATATAGATTTCCACCATCACCTTATGATCCTAAAAAACTTGGCTTCATCATAATGAGACCATCTAGATCTGCAAAATCAATAGCTGGTACGGATCGCAGTATATTTCGATATACAATAGTTATAACCCCGAAACCGGGATTATTTCCTATTGCTAATTAATAATACCGTTAATAAAACAATATGAATAAATAATTATTTCACGTTTTCAAACTTTTTATTAACTAAGATTCGATACATTAAACATTAACTACTAAGAAAAATATATTGAATGAGTTAAAAAATGCTGAAACAAAAATCATCTTTCATCACAAACATTGACGGGGGGGGGCAAACGTAACTCACTGCTGGCAAAATTCTCGAAATTTTGCAAAAAGAATACGTATTTTTCTTCCAACTATATTTTTTCTCTTTTCTATATTTTTTCTCTTTTAAAAAAGAGATATCTTCTAAAAAAGATATACAAAAAACTTAATCATTACGGCGGCATCTTAATCGAATTTGCATTTTCTATCCCGATCCTGATTTTTCTGCTCCTTTTTGTTCTTGATCATTATCGTTTTTATGAATTAAAGAGCAAAGTAAAATCATCAGCCTACTTTGCTGCAAGCATGGCGCAGCAGCTATGTAATACAAATGAGGATAAGCAATTAACAACAAAAGATTTAGGTAGAATTACATACGCAAGCTTCATGAATTTTTTTCACACAAATACACAGTTTTCTCCATGTCCCTTTGGTGTAAGACCGAAAGCTCATTGGGTTTATGTAAAGAGAGTCAATAGCAATAGTTATTCATATCAAAGTTTCAATACTTTTGCGATGGCTCAAAATCTATCGTCAGCACTAACTATGGAAAGATTGTTAACATCCCAAACAACTAAAGATGCGGCTACAATTGCAAAACTTTCTCCTGATTTGATATGTGATAAAGATGGTGACGAACGCGTACTTATATGGTGTTATTATCATGCGTTCTCTGGTTTCGAGAATTCTAAAAGCAAATTAGGTTTTTATATTATACCTATCCATATAACAAGTTATACTAATCTTGATGCTATAGTTTCATCTACTGTTATAAATCCT
>CAJOEB010000173.1 GCA_905233775.1 uncultured Alphaproteobacteria bacterium
GAAGGTATGTCTTTTTTATGTAAAAAAAGTTGGAAATGATAGTTACCAATATCAAGCAAGTGCTATGGGTAGTGAAAATATTGTCGATATAAATCGTACGACAAGAACGCAAAATTATTCTGCTATGATTGCTAAATGTCCATCATTAAATCATCCGGATATGCTAATTGAAAATATTGGCGATGAAAAATTACTTATTGAGTGTTTATATTATAAAAGTTCGTCCTATAGCAAAAACAAACTAGGATTTTTTATTATATCACCGAAATTCGGAGGTATGAGTAGATATAGTTCTTATAGAGGTAATTTTGCATACAGAATTGTAATTACACCAAAGCCCGGATTATTTCCCATAGTTAGCGACTGATTTTTAATTTGTTGTAAAGAAAAAGTAAATAACTTCCTTTACTAAGTTGATACAAAATTCTTCTAAAGAATAGAAAAAATTATATTTTGTAACTTATAGTGCTTACAAAAATCAAAAATGAAATGTAGATTAAAAAAATCTGATTTTCAAGATATCAAGAAAAAAGAATACCCAAAAATACTTTTTACAAGATTCCATTGTTATTTTTAAGTCAATTCTCATAAATTTTCAGTATAATAACTACAGATCATTTTTATTATTCTTTTTTATTATTCCTTAACTATTCTTTGCGAACATATGGCATACCGATAAGGAAAATATCAATGAACCATATATCGTCAAAACCATTCTCCAACAGGAACAACACCACCCACGGGGGGGGGTAGTCGATCATCTCTCCAAGCGGATATCTGCGAAATTTCCGCAAATATTTCGGCATCCTTTGTTCAAGCTGCTTCTGTCCAAGCAGCTTTTGTTTAAGCGGTTTTTGTTCAGACAGCTTTTGCTCAAACGGTTTTTGTTCAGGCTGATTCTGTTTAAGCGAATTCTGTTCAGATATCTTCCGCAATTTTGGTCACGTTGCTGCTTTAAATGTATCGCTCACTCTCTTAAATCTAAATTACGTACTGTATTCAGATCATGTCTTAATCTAAGATCACTTACTAAATCCAGATTATTTACCAAACTCAGATCGTATATTAATCTCAAATCGCATTGTAAATCCAGTATATCGTATCTTAATTTCAGATTAAGTCTTAAATCCGGATTGTGTTGCAACAGAAGAAATGGCATCTGCTATCACAAATGTAGCAGAAAAGGTAATACTGGTTATCACAAAGGTGGTATCTTAATCGAATTCGCGTTTTCAATTCCGATTTTGATTATTCTTCTCTTCTTTGCTTGCGACCATTATCATATTCATGAATTGCAAAATAAATTAAAAGCATCTGCGTATCTTGCCGCAAGTATGGTTCAACAAATAGCGAATACTCGAACTGATAAGCAATTGACTCTTAATGATCTTGCTCGTATTACGTATGCCAGTTGTCTAAATCTATTTCATACAAATACTATGTTTACGCCATGGCCATTTGGTATATCTTTTTCTATCAATTTTTATCATTACAAAAGACTAAGCAGTGATAGTTATCAGTGGCAAGGTGCCGGAGCAAGCACAGAACAAGGCACTTATCCTCTGAATATATGGAAAGGTGGTAATGCAATAAGAACACTCAACAAAAGCCAAGTGGTAAATCATCATCCGGATTTGGTTTGCGATAGAGATGGTGATGAACGATTATATATAGACTGTGCATATAGACGAATGCCTAATTTTGATAAATCAAAAATCGGATTATATATACTTGATCCTCAGTTAGTTAAAGGAGGTTTATATATTGGACATATATATCCGGCTTTGTTGTATTACAAAATAGTTATTACTCCAAAACCAGGCTTATTTCCTGTAAAAAAATAGATCTCTTGCGAAAGTAATTTTGTACTATTTATTTTATTATCTTTGATAATCAGATTCTCAAAAATGCCATTTTCGACTTTCGCAATAACCCAATGAATATCCTCCATAAATGAATATCCTCCATATAAGAAAATACTGTTAATCATTCGTATTCGTAAAAACCTTTTTTCGTTTTCTTTCCTAACCATTTTTGAGCTACATATCTTTCCAGTAGCGGACATGGAGCATACTTGTTTTCTCCTAACTCTTTCTGCAAAGTTTTGAGTATCGCAAGCACTGTATCAAGTCCGATTAAATCTGCGAGAGCCAATGGACCAATCGGATGATTTGCACCTAACTTCATTGCGGCATCTATTTGATCCGCTGTTGATATTCCTTCATACAGTGCATAGATCGCTTCGTTAATCATTGGTATTAAAATCCTATTAAGCACAAATCCCGGAGAATTTTTTGATGCAATCGGTGTTTTTCCCAGTTCCTTTGCAAGCTTC
>CAJOEB010000174.1 GCA_905233775.1 uncultured Alphaproteobacteria bacterium
CGTATATATTCGGCAAACCAGATAAGACCATCAATGATCCCATTAACATTACTTTTTTCATAAAAACTTCTCCTAAAAAATAAAAGTAAAAACAAATAAAATATTTTTAGATTCATCAAACTTGCATATCGCCAAGTTTTTCTTCCTTATATTGATTTCATCAGTTACATCATCTTCATCATTTTTCTTCTCCCACAATTTTGCCGCGCAATATATTATTGCGCATCTTAAATTAATGGTTGCATACTGAAAAAATGAAAGTCCAGAAAAAAGATTATCAGTCGATTACTAAGTAAGTGTGCAATCCTGTCATTTTTCTCCTTTAAAATCAATGAGTTACAAAACCGCCAGTTACATCGATTATCAGTTAATGTGCAATGGCATTTTTGCAGCCAAAATTTGGGTATTTTTTTGGGCTTTTTTATAAAAAAAAATGACTATATAGTAGCGACCATTTCTATACAAAATTTTTCAAATAAAATAACCTTCATATATTTCCTACTTCTCTGAAATTACAATTGCTCGATTAATAAAAATACATCCTGAGAGAATAAGAGATTAAATCATTGGGTGAACAAAAATATATGGAAGTACGAAAATCAGGAAATCATTACGATAGGAAAATGCAGATTAAATGCTTTTAAAAAAGTTGCTCAAACTCTTAGCTGTAAATTAAAAGAGCTTTTCGAAAAAGGAGGATTTTTTCGTCTTTAAAATTTAAACAAGTAATAAAATTCACAAAATAAAGCTTCCTATTATTTGTGACCAATTCATTATGTTTATAATAATTAATTATAGGATTATCATGACAAGTTCGTATGAACTAAAGAAAGAATCATCAAAATTTCTTTGTTCAGATTGAACATGATTTTACTTCAGCAACTTTAGATTGTCCTCTACGTAATACTTAGTGAACTCGTAGTCTTTCCAATAAATAACCTCGAAAACTTTTAAGCTGTTTTTGAAGAAATCCTCCATAGAAGCTTTTGTGTTAAAAGCATTTTCTTGTTTGAGCTTATCGTATTCTTCTTTAGATGCGATTTCCTTACAGAAAACCTTCATCGACTCAAAGAATTTTCGAAAATATTTTTTCGCGGCTTCAAAATCTTTCTGTCTGTACTTAATTATCGCCGCATGATAGTAGCAAGTGTTGAAAAACAAATTCGCGTAATTGTTCCTTTCTCGATCCTTCGTTGCGAACATTCCTTCGCATGCCACAAAAGCTTCATCGAGTCGATTCAAGCGTACCAAACATTCGGCCTCGTGCATTTTTATCTTTAGTAAATAATCCCCGGTCATCAATTTCGTTAGTATCTCACGAGCTTTTTCAAAATAATCGTATGCTTCCGCAACTTTGTTTAACCTCAAATGCGATAATCCTCTTTCTCGCGCTATCAACCCTTGAACATAGAAAGTGTCGCTGTTATCAAATCCCGATTTCTTTAGTAAATTCTCTGTTTCTTGAGCTATCTCCAACGCCTTTTGGTAATGCGCTAAGGCGTTATGGATTCCCGCAAGCTTTATTTGATGAACCGCTCGACGACTCACAACCTCTTCCAAAGAAGCAAACTTCGGATCTTCCAATACCTCTATTGCTTTCTCCATCAAAGGAACGGCCTTATGGGCATTTTCACGATTTATTCCATCCATAAAATAGTTAAAAGACATATCTTCGTAAATATTAGATTCTGACAGCTTCTTTTTCAGCTCGTCTCCTTCCGCTTTTTTGAGTGTCTCTAACGCGGCTGTAAAATATTTGTTCGATTCCTCGAAATTATGTTGTCGCATACGAACAATACCCAGCAAGCGGAAATTTCTTACTTTCTTCATCGAATCTTCTGTAAAAAATTTCAGACTCTCACTTAAATATTTATCTGCTTCTGTATTCTTATTTATTATTGTGTAAACCTCTCCGATTTTCAGTTTAATTAATGCCAATTCTTGATTATCTAAACAATTCCATTGATTATTTAGTTTCAATGCTTTCTTGAGATACGTTAGCGCATCAATCATTTTATGTGTTTTCTGCTTGTGAATATCTTCGATCACGAGCAATAAACTGATATGACTTTTGCGAATATCCAAATCCTGAAAATTTTCGCGTTCAAGTTTTTCCGACATAGCTTCCGCATGCGGTAATAACTTCAATTGATCGGTTAATCTGTTCTCATGCGTACTACACAAGTATTTGATGAATTGCTCTATCATCGATTCTTTTTCTGCTTGGCTTAACGTACTAATCATGTAATCTAAACCAACACTTTGTGTACTGCGATGTATAGAAATCGTTTTTCCGTTATCTGTAATTAATGAGTTTTGTTTTAAGCGACT
>CAJOEB010000175.1 GCA_905233775.1 uncultured Alphaproteobacteria bacterium
CCAAAAGTACTCATTTC
This sequence comes from uncultured Alphaproteobacteria bacterium, assembly GCA_905233775.1. GTDB lineage: Bacteria > Pseudomonadota > Alphaproteobacteria > UBA3830 > UBA3830 > BNWE01. The sequence goes on from CAJOEB010000175.1 coordinate 18, forward strand.
TTACACCTCTTATTATATGTGGTACAATAATATACCACATTCAAGACTAATTTGTCAAATCCAACCGCTCAGAAATGGGCGGCTTTTTATTGCTCTTTTTCTCTGCAGGAAGTACAAGTCCTTTGTGATAAAAGGTGGTAGCCAACCAACCGTTGCTTATTATACATCCAACCGCTCAGAAATGGGCGGTTTTTTGCTCTTTTTTAGAAGTTTTTGTGCTCAATGCTACTTTTTTTAATGTACTCTTCCACTTTATAAACTTTTTTATTTAACGGCTCGCTTTCCTGAAATGAGCATCCTTTTTTCGCTTTCAGATCTTGCAATTGTTTAATAACTTCGTTTCTGGATTTGATATAAAAATCTTTATCTTTATACTCAAGAAGGTTAGGAAACCACAGCTCATCGAAATTCTTGTTATAATTCTCTATCTCACTTAAATTTTTCGCAATTTCTATGTCTATCTCTCGGCACGTCATCTGTTGACATTCTATTTCACTTAGCTGTCTACCATGAAACTTTGGCTCACAACCAGCCGTTAACAATAAACCTATCAAAATAGTTTTCTTAATTACCCTCATTTCAACCCCTTTTGTGCTCTTTTACAGAAAAACACAATCTAGGATTGTAAGTCAATAGTATTCTATTTTTTTTCAGATTTAGCCAAATATGCTTCTATATCAGATTTTTTCCAGAAGGCTCTGGATTCTGGTTTAAAAGGTACTGGAATTTCTTTATTGCTTATTTTTTCATACAACTTATATTCTTTTATTTTTAGCTTTTCTAAAACTTCGTCTAGACTAATATAACTCTCGTTCTTATAAATAATTTCCATTTAAAACCTTCTGATTTTTCAATCTTATACGTTTATTAAATCACAAAACTAAAAAAAAGTAAATTTTCTTGTTTACAAAGTTATAAATTTATGAGATTATAAATTATAACCTTACAAGATTGCAAGTTTGTATTTTTATAGATAGAGGAGTAATTCAATGAATGAAGTAAATAAATTAGGTTGTATGTTGTGTGAAGTGGAGCAAGCAAGGATGGCGTTAAGACGTACGAGAGATATTTTGGATAGTATCCATAATTCCCTCAAAGCGGAAATCGACGACATCCACAATTCTGATGAGTATCAAGAGAGCATCAAAAAACAACTTTTGGGAGAATAACAAGACTAGAGGCAGCAGCATAATGGAAGCAGTCTATCAACCAATAGTATTTGTTGGAAAAGCTAAGGATCTAAGCGGGTTCTTAGCTGAGATGATCGCAAAATTGCAGAAGGAGGAGAAAAAAGATGTTAACAGAAAGAGAGAAAAAGCTGATTACCTGTGCAATATACGAGTTTAATGAGCGATTTACTTCCTTGTTTTCTACAGATGAGGTTGTAATGGCCGCAAATGGAGTAATGCACAGTGGTTTAAATAACGTCGATGAAACATACGAAGAAATCTTAAAAGAAAAAGAAGAAGAGTTGGATGAATTTTTTAAAAAGAAAGGAGAAAAAAATGACTGAAAAGAAAATTGAAGCTGAAATAATAAAAGTTGAAAATTTCTCTTTCAAAAGAGATGTAAGAGTTAAAATTATGGAAGCTCGTTTACTGCTTTCTCAGAGTTCATTAACAAAAAGCGGGTATAATCCGTATAAAAATATCAGGTATTATGAGCTTAAAGATATACTACCTCCTATACTTAAAATATTCAGAAATTTACAGCTTTTCAGCAATTTCTCTGTAGTAGGAGAATTGGCAATTTTAGAAATCACCGATCTTGAAACGAACACCTCAGAAAAGTTTACAAGTTCGGTAATGATCGGAGAAGTACAAGGTTGTACTGCTACTCAGAATGTAGGCGCTATGCATACGTACATGCGCAGATATTTATATATGAATGCTCTTGAAATCGTTGAATATTCTGATAACGAAGAAAACAGCACTGAGACAATCGTATATTTCAATAATTTAAAGCATCAAATCCGCAACAAAGCAGACTTAAAAACTCTCAGGCAATTTGTTCTTGAACAAACAAATAACATCAAAGTAAGACTTAATGAGAAGCAAAAAAATATCCTTAGGAGTTGTATTTATGAAAGAAAAAATCAGCTTTTAGTTTAAAAAAATTGTGTGAAATGCACAACCATTGCAATCGTTAGTTGATTTGTGTAAATCTGACTATGTATATGGTTGTTCATATACTCGGTATGGTGACATGCTAAAAAGATTGAGTTGTTAGACTCGCACATTATCTTATGTGCCATACCGATTATTATTTTTGGCTCGATAGGCAGGATAAGGGGTAGTGCGGGGGCGCGCTA
>CAJOEB010000176.1 GCA_905233775.1 uncultured Alphaproteobacteria bacterium
GTAATGTTCGGCAAATGGGGCGGAACGGAGATCAAATTAGGTGGTATTGAGTATGTCATACTCAAAGAGTCTGATATTTTAGGTATTATTCGTAAATAGTTATTAGGTATTAGGTAGGAGATCTTAATATGGCAGCGAAAGAAGTAAAATTTAGCAGTGATGCTCGTAGCAGAATGTTGCGTGGCGTTGACGTTTTGGCTGATGCTGTAAAAGTAACGCTTGGACCAAAGGGACGTAACGTAGTTATTCAGAAGAGCTTTGGCGCACCAAAAATCACAAAAGATGGTGTAAGTGTTGCGAAAGAAATCGAATTATCCGATAAATTCGAGAATATGGGCGCACAAATGGTGAAGGAAGCGGCGAGTAAAGCAAATGATCTCGCAGGTGACGGCACAACAACGGCAACTGTATTAACTCAATCCATCGTGAAAGAGGCTGTTAAGGTTGTCGCATCAGGCGTAAATCCGATTGATTTAAAACGTGGTATTGATCTTGGTGTTAACGCAATTACAGATATGTTGCATAGCGTATCAAAAAAGATATCAACAAACGAGGAAATTGCGCAAATCGGTACCATTTCCGCAAATGGTGATTCTTCTGTCGGTGAAATGTTATCACAAGCTTTCGAAAAAGTTGGCAAGGAAGGTGTTATAACTGTTGAGGAAGCAAAATCGCTTGAGACAGAGCTTGAAGTTGTTGAAGGTATGCAATTTGATCGTGGATATTGCTCTCCTTATTTCGTTACAAACGCAGAAAAAATGACTTGTGAATTGGATAATCCGGTTATTCTCATTCATGAGAAGAAATTATCAGTTTTGCAGCCATTACTTCCTGTTTTAGAGAAGATTGCTCAGTCCGGACGTCCTTTGCTTATCATTGCAGAAGATGTTGAGGGTGAAGCATTAGCAACGTTGGTCGTTAACAAGCTCCGTGGCGGTCTGAAAGTTGCAGCTGTAAAGGCTCCTGGGTTTGGTGATAGAAGAAAAGCGATGTTGGAAGATATCGCAATTCTCACTGGTGGTCAGGTTATCAGCGAAGATTTAGGTATTAAACTCGAAAATGTCGATGTTAACATGCTCGGTAATGCAAAAAGAGTATTTATCGACAAAGAAAATACCACTATCGTTGATGGCGCCGGCGCAAAGCAAGATATTGAAGCACGTTGCGGTCAATTGAAGAGCCAAATTGAAGAAACGACATCAGATTATGATCGCGAAAAACTTCAAGAGAGATTGGCAAAACTATCTGGCGGTGTTGCCGTAATCAGAATAGGCGGAGCAACGGAAATCGAAGTAAAAGAACGTAAAGATCGTGTCGAAGATGCAATTAATGCTACCCGAGCTGCTGTTGCAGAGGGTGTTGTTCCTGGTGGCGGAATTGCACTGTTGAGAGCTACGAAAATTCTTGCGAATGTATCTTATAAGAGCGATGATGAGCGTCTCGGAATTGAGATTTTGAAGCGCGCAATTCAAGCTCCAGCGCGTCAAATTATTGATAATGCTGGTTTGGATGCATCTTTGATCGTTGGAAAAATCCTCGAAAACGATAGCTTTAACTATGGTTTTGATGCACGTAAGAGCGAATATGTTGATTTGATTAAATCAGGTATTATCGATCCTGTAAAGGTTGTGAGAATTGCATTGCAGAGCGCTGCATCTATTGCAAGTTTGATGGCAACGACTGAATGCATGATCGCTGAAAAACCGGAAAAGAAACCAGAACCTCCAATGCCTGGTGCCGGCGGTCCGGGAATGGGTGATTACGGTTTCTAATTGTAATAACAGCACTCGCTTTTTGGCTCCTTATCTTAGGCGAGATGTTAATTATCTTAGAAAAAAAACAAACCCCGTGAATTTTTTTCGCGGGGTTTTTGCATTACCGTAATTATATTATGTTATTCACTTCGTCACCGGAAATAATCCTGGTTTTGGAGTAATCAAAATCTGATAAAAGAAAAAATTATTAGTCATGCCATCAATTCCGGTTTTTTTTACAGGATTAAGAATAAAAAATCCAAGATTGTTCTTTTTAAATACATAACCAGAATAATCGGGCTTTCTGTAACAGCATTCTATACATACTCGTTCGTCTCCATCATTAGAACAAACCAAATCTGTGTTTTTAGCAGCTACTTCCGATTTTGTTATTGTTGTTGTCTCGGTATATCCCTTGTTCATGTTAGATGGAGAGTCACCATAACTTGTAGTACTATAACAATGTTGGAACTTGTAACTATTTTCATTGATTCGTTTTACCCATTCATAACTTACCGCATAATATAATCCGAGAAGATTTGGACGAAACATCGTATTATTATGAAAAAAATT
>CAJOEB010000177.1 GCA_905233775.1 uncultured Alphaproteobacteria bacterium
GAGACAGCTGGCATACATTATCCGTGCGATATCTTTTTTTGTTAACTGCTTATCTGACTTTGTATTAGTGATTTGCTGAACCATACTTGCGGCAAGGTACGCGGAAGTTTTTATTTTATCTTTTAATTCATAGAAGCGATAATGATCGCAAGCAAACAGAAGCAGAATTATCAAAATCGGTATTGAAAAAGCGAATTCGATGAGAATGCCGCCTGAATGGCTGTTTGAATGGATATTGCAAACGCGAAATTTGTTAAAAATGGGTAACTTGTTGTAAAAAGGCGGTTTGTTGCACATGGACAGCTTTTTGCGAAATAGAAACTTATTGCAAAAGAATAGCTTTTTTTGAAATGGAAACTTGCTGCAAAACGAGCTGCTTTTGCGAAGATTAAGCGAACGAATTGCAGATATTATACGCTGGAATATTATCCGTATGAGTATCCGTCTAAGATGAAAAGAAGAAGCAAATATTTGCTGAAAAAGAGCAAATACCTGACGAAACAGACAATCGACTACCCCCCCCCGTGGGTGCTCTTGCAGAATGATTTAAATGATAATTGCATGGTAATCTCCATTATTAATACAAACAATTTTTATCAAAAAATAGTTAAGAAATAGACAATAATTCTGTATTCATTTTCGTTATATTTTAGTCTTGCTAAAACTATGCTACACTTACAAAAAATATATTTTAGCTATAATAAAAACAGTTTAAAATTTATTATATCAGAAAAAAATTGTAAAAACTTATTCATTTTTGATCGGAAAAAGTCCGGGTTTTGGAGTAATGACAATATTTGAGCTAAAAATATCATCAAGAGTTGTGCCATAAATTCTTGTAAATTTTGGATTTAAAAAGAAAAATCCTAATTTTGATTTATCAAAATCTATCATTCTATAATGAACAGTAAGCTTCAAACGTTCATCTCCATCTTTACTTCCCATCAAATCAGAGTCTACTGAAGAAGAAGCTTTTACTGAACCTATACTTCTGTCAATTGTGTTTGGAGGCGGTCCAAGATAAGTAGATGTCCAACAAAATTGACTTTGATAATTACTGTTATTTATTCTTTTTACATATGACCAATCTGTAACAACATATACACCAAAAGGCCATGGTTTGAACTGTGTATCTGTATGAAAAAGATTAAAGCAGCAAGCATATGCCATTTCTACAATATCAGTAGCTTTCAGTTGCTTTGAAACACGCGAATTGCTGATATGTTGAACCATTGAAGCAAGCATAATACTTGAACCTTTATTTTTACTTTTCAATTCATAAAACCGATAATGATCGTGTACAAAAATCAGTAAAAAAATAACAATAGGGATAGAAAATGCGAATTCGATAAGAATACCGCCTGAATGGGAATTTTTGGAGAATTTTGGAAAAAATAAGAATTTAATTCGGACGGATTTTCGGATGGATTTTTGAAAATTATTTCCAGAATGAGGTCTTACCCCCCCCCATGGGTGCTCTTAATGTTGTTAGAGAATGGATTGAATAGTAACTGCATAGTAAAAATATCCTTGTAAAATATCATATTATTGTTCTGTTTTAGCTAAAAATAGTTAACGAAATAATAAATAATAAAAACTTTTTGCAAAACTAAAGTTTTTCAAAAAAAAGACTGTATTGAGAACAAACAAAAAGATAAAAAAGACTTCTTAAATTCAGAAAAAATTTAAATTCAGAAAAAATTTTTCAACGTAATATAACGTAATATATAATTGCGTAATATACTGCATATTAATAACTACCATTTTGGTGGAAATAAGCCGGGTTTTAGAGCAATAACCAACCGATATGTCATTAACGCTTTCAAATTTTTTAATGTTTTTGGCGTTACCAGAAAAAATCCCAATTTTGATTTTTCAAATCCGATTTGTCGATAAATACACTCTATAAGTAATCGTTCATCTCCATTTTTGTTACAAACTAAGTCCGGACTAATAAGTTCTACCTGACTTCGTGAACAATCATTATGTGATAATCCACCGTTATACATGCCACCGTTTCCAAAAGAACTACCTCCTCCGCCAGTATCAAATGAACAATTGTATAGCTTATAGTCACTTTCACTTTCTCTTTTTACATAATAGAAGTTCACCTTGTAATATATTCCCAACGGATAAGGATTAAACACTGTATTATTATGAAACAAATTCAAGCAACTGGCATATATTACTCTTCTTAGATCTTGTCTTGTTAGTTGCTTATCCGTTCTTGTGTTACTTAGCTGTTGAAGCATACTCGCAAGCAAATACGCTGATGCCTTTAGTTTGTTCTGTAACTCAATGATCCGAAGCAAAGAGAAGAAGAATAATTAGGATAGGGATAGAAAATGCAAATTCAATTAATATGCCGCCTGAATGACTGTCTGAATGAATATTACAAACGGGAGATTTGTTAAAAATGTGTGGCTTGTTGTGAAAAAGCAGTTTGTTGCACATAGACAGTTTGTTGTAAAATGAAAGCTTATTACAAAAGAACAGTTTATTGCGAAGATTAAGCAAACGAAATACAGATATTATATGCTGAAATATTATCCGTATGAGTATCCGTCTAAGATGAAAAGAAGTGAGTACTCGCTGAAGAAAACCAAGTATCTGCCGGAAGAGATGATCGACTACCCCCCCCGTAGGTGCTCTTACAGAATAATTTGAATGATGATTGCATGGTAATCTCCATTATTAATACAAACAATTATTACCTAACATTTGTAAAAAAA
>CAJOEB010000178.1 GCA_905233775.1 uncultured Alphaproteobacteria bacterium
CATTCGTCAAACGATACAATTAAATCTGCTCCCAATTCGCATTGCACTTGTATTGATTTTTCGGGTGTCAATACTTGCTCACTGCCATCCCAATAAGATCGAAAAACCGCTCCTTCTTCATTGATTTTTGCGAGAGTAGAAATCCCCGAACGTCTTCCCTTTATCTCATCAGCAACAGAACCATGTCCCAAGCTGAATATTTGAAAACCGCCGGAATCAGTAAACATCGGACCATCCCAACCTAAAAATTTATGTAGTCCGCCTCTTGATTTGATATATGCAGATCCGGGATATGAAAAAAGATGATATGTGTTCGATAAAATTATCTGTGTTTTTGCTTCTGTCAGTTGACGAGGAGAAACACCTTTTACACTCGCTTTTGTTCCGCAAAAAATAAACGCCGGAGTTTTTACTTTACCATGCGGAGTGCAGATCTCACCTAATCTCTCTTTGCTTTGTGAATTATTTAGTTGTTGTAGTATTTCAAAACTAAAATTTCTATACATCGCTATTCTAATATCCTTTAAAACTATTTTTTGAAATAAATCTTCCCGCCAATTTTACGACAGGAACGCATAAAGCAGTAACAACTAATCTTATTATATAGGTAACGCAAATATATGTCTTCCATAAATCAGAAATAGAAATAGGATTTTCCGCAAAAACAATCCATGCAAGAACAGAAAAAACACAATTGTCTACAAAAGCCGAAACTGCCATAGAAAACATTGATCTTCCTGCTATATATTTTGTTTTGAAAATTTTCTTTAGGTTCGCATAAATAAAAATATCCGTACGTTGACCACAAAAATATGCAGCTAAACTTGATAAAAATAAATAAGGAGCAAGAGAAAATATTTTCTTAAGTTCTGTATGCAAATTAACGCAATCTGTTTGTAAAACGACGGGATGCAAAACAGCGATTTGCATAACTATCACGAAAAAAAGATATCCGAAAAAACTTATATAGAGTCCCTTTTTAGCGTATTCCGCCCCGTAATACTCGGTTATGATATTATCGACAGCGAATGTTGTAGAAAAAAGTACAGTTCCCAATGCAATTGGATCGGATACAATAGAGTATTGTGTTAATTTTAAAACCTGTATGTTAGAAGTTATAGCAGCAACTGTTGAATAAGCGTATAATCCGTTCTTTCCAAAGAACTTAACCGCACCTAATATAGTTACAAAACAAAATATAAGAGTAGTAATACTTAATATTTCCGGAAGAAATTGAAAAAATGAATTTGTCATCACATTATTATTTTTTCTTGGTTTTTCAAATTATGTTTAGTATATATTATAAAATCAAAACGATAAAAAGAATTTCGTTATGAATTAATTAATAAATAAAAAGAGAGGAAACATGACAAAGTCAGATTTAATTATGAAAATTTCGGAGATATATCCGTACATGAGTATTCGTAATGTCGAACGAGTAGTTTCTATTGTAGTTGAAAGTATTGTTGATGCTTTAAAAGAAGGAAGAAGAGTGGAGCTGCGCGGTTTCGGATCGTTTTGGGTAAAAACAAGGCCAGCAGCGCAAAGAAGAAATCCGCGAACCGGAGAAAAAGTTTCGGTTAAAGAACGTCATGTACCTTTCTTTAAAGCCGGAAAGCAGCTGAAAGATGTAATTAACGGACATGATTTATCTATGAATAAAAAAACTTTATAAAAGATCGGTAGTGAAATATGGATGGTGATTACAATAACTATAACTATAGAAAGGGCGTGGGAGCGTTTGTTCTGAAAAAAGGAACACAACTGATATTCTCTGCTGAAAGAATCAATGAACCTGAAGCGTGGCAAATACCTCAGGGAGGAGTAAATCCGAATGAAGACGATTACGATGCTGTTATTCGAGAACTTAGAGAAGAGACAGGCATTCATTCGGTAAAACTTTTAAATTACACAAAAGACAGATATAATTACGATTTCCCGAAAGATATCAGAGAAAAACGGGCAAAACAAGGTTGGATTGCCTATAAAGGTCAGAGTATAAAGTTCTTTTTGCTCGAATTTTTTGGCGACGACAGTGAAATTAATTTAAATTTTTCTGATGAAGTTGAATTTTCTCATTGGAAATGGACATCGGTAGATACAATTATTGAACAAATGGTTGATTTTAAAAAAGCAGCAGTCACGGCTGGAGCAAAAGAACTGTTTTTACATAATTTTACATAACTAAAAGCAGCCAAAAACATTTACCTACTCTAATTTCCATATTTTTTTATGGATCGTTTTTTATAGGAAACAATCCAGGTTTCGGAGTAATAACAATTA
>CAJOEB010000179.1 GCA_905233775.1 uncultured Alphaproteobacteria bacterium
TTGGTTAAGCCAAGCGGAGCTGATTGTGTGGCGCAAATGCATAATCATCACATATATTTTGATAGCAATAATAACAAAATCGAAAATTTAATATGGAATTTCAAAGAGATAGATTTTGCAATCGTTAAAACCGGCAATAAATTGTCTACTCATGAACATCTCAGAAATTTATCTCCAGATTTTGTATACAAAAACTGCGCTCAATTGACAAAAATTGTTAAGGCAGTAAAGCAATCATGGATACAATGTGAAGCTAAAGCATTTTCAGCAAATATTATGGATTTCTTCCATGCGCTCAATGAAATAGGATTAGTAGCGGTAGAAACGAACAAACTAGTCAAAAAAATTCTAGAAATAGAGGGAGTTTTAGCAGCAAAAGGTTGCGGTGCCATGGCTGCTGATACGATAGTCGTAATTTTCGAAAAAAAATCAAAAAATAAAATCATAAAACTAATAAAAAATATTTTAAAAAAAAGCAGATTTTGAAAAATATTAACTAAATATTTGCTTTTATACTGTATAAAAATATATTATACCTCAGATTATGAGTTGTTTTTTTACCGCAGGAGCGCGCGATGAAGAGTGATATTTCTGGATTTCCGGAGTTTTTGCCTAACGAACAGATAGCTTTCAATTCAGTTATGGATGCTATTAGACATCACTTTGAATTATATGGTTTCGTGCCAATGGATACACCTGCTGTTGAACGCATTGAAACATTGCTCGCAAAAGGAAATGACAGCGAAATCTATGGCTTATATCGTTTAGCTGATGAAAATTCAAAAAAAAGTTTGGGATTGCGTTTTGATTTAACTGTTCCATTTGCCCGTTACGTAGCTTCGCACCATGGTAATATGATATTTCCGCACAAAAGATATCAAATAGCACCGGTATGGAGAGGTGAGCGTCCTCAATTTGGAAGATACAGACAATTTTATCAGTGTGATGTTGATATCATCGGTGAAGAGGAGTTGTCTCTTGAACATGATGCTGAAATCGTAAAACTGATAACAGAAACTTTGCGTGATTTAAATATTCCTGAGTTCTCAACAAAAATAAATAACCGAAAATTACTGACAGGGTTTTTAAAACACATAATTGTAGGAGAAAAAGCTGAAGAGCGAATTATCGAATGCATGCGTCTAATTGATAAGATGGAAAAAATGTCAGTTGACGAATTCTGGTCGGACATATCTCTTCTCAAGGTCTCGGAAAAAGACTCAACTAAACTGAAATCGTTCCTCGATGTTGATAAAAGAGGAAAAAATGACGAAATACTGAAAATGCTGAAACCTCTAAACTTCAATGAAGAGTTTAATGCCGGAGTTTCCGAGCTCGCAAATGTTCTTGATCTCCTTAAAAAATTTGATATAGAAGATCGTTATGTAAGAATTTCGACGAAACTTGCAAGAGGACTGTCCTATTATACCGGTATTGTTTTTGAAACTGTATTTGATGATGTAAAAGATATAGGAAGTATTGCCGGCGGCGGACGTTATGACGATTTAACATCAAAGATATCTGCGGATAACAAATTCGTCGGAGTAGGAGCATCCATAGGTATATCGAGATTAGTTCCGAAATTGATAGAAAGAGGTTTGCTCAATTGCGATAAATCGGCTACAGCACAACTACTGGTTACAGTTCAAAATCGTAATTTTATTGGAAGTTATATGAAACTTTCCGGAAAATTCAGAAAGCTTGGAATAAAAACAGAAACATATCTGCAAAACAAATCTCTGGGAGCACAAATTGGATACGCCAGCAGAAAAGGGATCAAGTATGTACTCATAGCAAATGATGTGGAATTGTTGGACAACAAAGCAATCATTCGAAATCTTGAAACAAAGGAGCAGCATGTTATCCGAACAAAGTATATGGGCAAAGAAGTAGTAAGCTTGCTAAGATAATAGGCATTAATTATCAAATAATATATCAAAAAAAATGTAGGTATTAACTTCATGTTAATTGACTGTTGTTATTATAGTTGTCGTTATTATATTTTTAATTATCATTATTATATTTTCAACGAATGCAAGGAAAGAGAGATCATATGAAGAAGCGAAAACTACGCCGAAAGAGCCTTTTCCAGAGTTTTCACTAAGGACACGATGGGCATTATTTGCTCTGATTGTATTCATAGCAGCATGTGCGCATCCGATGATATGGTCAGCATGTTTTAAAAAACCACTGGAAAAAAATCCCGCAGCTTATGCTGAAATTGTAAAGAAAATCCCGAAAGAAATGAGAAATTAATTATATGCTCAGTTAATGTAGATTATGTAATTATAGATGATTATGTAATTTATTAAGCTCATATAATTTATGTAACCTGATTTATAATTATGTATAATTTTATCATTCTCGAGATCCTTTTTCGAAAATATAAGTTTTTGATCGTAATTGATCTAAAATCACCTGACAATCCTCAATGATATAGCATAGTATATTATATTTTATGATTTATTTTGAGATTAGAAATGAATAAACAAATGATATTCAATTATATAAATGTACTTTGCCTATCTACTTTTATATCTTATGCTAACATGAGCTATCGGCTAACACTTAGCCGATTATAATTCTTTATCTTTTCAATTATCTTTTTTATAACTATTTTTTCTATAAGTCGCAAAGAGAAAAAAAGAAATTATATTTACATTATTAATTGCAGAAACATGCATCGGCAGTGGCACTATTGCTTTCCCTATAGTCTTGTCAAAGCTTGGAATCATTCCCAGTTTGATTATTACGCTTATAATATGGATATTAAATTACTATCCGTTACTTTCTGTTATTGAATTAAATCTTTGTTCAGAATATGGACTATCATTAGGTGTTCTTGGAAAAACAATTTCAGGCAAAGGAGCCCAAATAATAGGAGAACTGAGTGTTAAGATAATTTCCTATGCTCTTCTAACAACATATTTGTACGGAGCTTCATCAATAATCCAGAAACTATTGGAAAAATCCCTGAATTGGACGTTTTCCATTTTTTCTATTGAAGCAATCATAGCAACTGTAGGAATAATTTTACTTTTATTTCCTTAATAGTATCTGCAATGAATAGCATGATATCCTCATGCCTTATTTTTGGTTTTATAATATTGCTAGGAACTATGTTCGTACTAATTGATTACACAAAAATTCGGTAGATAGTATCAAGTATATCTATCAAAAATATCGTATCAGTATGTCCTACAATGTTTGCTGCTTATGGATACCAGTTAATATTGCATACTTTGCGAGATTATTGCGGAAAAAATGCTTTAATGCTGAAACGTAGCGTTTTTTTGGAAGTTTAATTCCAACATTATCATACATGTTATGGTCATGTTCTTCTATGTGTGCCATTTTTAAAACTAATCCAGAATTTTTTATGCAAGTGGTTGCAGGAAAAATTGATGTTGGTGAGTTTGTAAGACAACTCGCTAATGTATCATCTTTACCAAATTTCCAAATATTAGTTTGGTTAATATCAATTTTTGCAATCTTTACTTCATTTATAGGATTTGATTTAGGTTTAGCTCAATCATGGAATTTTTCGTTAAAAAAATATTAAAAACAAATCGATAATACAGTATCATTAACAATAAAATTGATATCTTAATAATAACTTCAAAATAACTTATTACTACTATTAATCTTTTGAAAAAAACATCTATTGCATTTATACGAATTTCAAATACTCTCCCTCCACACCCCCCTCATCTTTCATATTTTGCTAATTGTTATCAAGTTTTTCTTATCGAACATATGATTCAATGTTTCTTCTCTTCTTTTCTCTTAAATAATACAATCTCTTTAAAATCAATATACCAGGAGCGGATAACCATGGAGTTATCATAAAAAACTCTGCCCAATCGCATATATCTGCCAGAAATCCGGAAGTCAATCGAAAAATCATTCCGCCCAATTCGTGTATT
>CAJOEB010000180.1 GCA_905233775.1 uncultured Alphaproteobacteria bacterium
GTTTAAGCGTATTTGCGGTCTGGCGCTGTTTTTGCTCTGTATTGGATGCGTTGAGGAACCACAAAGAAGAGGTCCTGAAGAAACCAGTTATGGTACTTTCAAAGACGAAGATCTCGATGAAATTTCGAAAAGAATAGCTGTGCTTGATATGACTGTTGTTGCTCCGGGAGCAGGTATAACGGAAGAACATATTCGAACAATGCAAATTCTCAAAGAAAAATATGGCGTAAACATTCCTCTTCCGGCAACTGCAAATAAAGCAGCCAATTATTGTTCCGATTCTGTACAAAATCGACTAAAATTTATTGAAGAAGCGATAAAATCTCCGCATCCGATCATATGGGCTATGCGAGGCGGGTTTGGTACAAACATGTTGCTGGCAGAAATGGATAAATGGCCGATACCAAAGGAGAAGAAAATCCTTGTAGGTTTCAGTGATACAACGTCTTTACAGCTATTTGTCACTCAAAAATGGGGATGGACATCAATTCATGCTCCGGTACTGATACATTTGTCAGATACGGTATTTTCACGTGATAAATTTGAAACACTACTGAATATTTTAGAAGGTAAGATAAAAGAATATGATATCGAGCAAGTTTATCCTATAAACGCACCGGCTCGTAAACAGAAAATAGTTGAAGGACGACTAACAGGCGGAAATCTTACACTCATACAAGCAAGTATTGGCACATGTTGGGAAGTACAAACCAAAGGAAAAATATTATTTGTTGAAGATAACAATATGAAGCCATGGTGGATTTACAGATCCATGTATCATTTGAAAGAAAGTGGCAGACTTGATGGGGTAAAAGCGATAATTTTCGGTAGATTTGTAAAAACCGGAACAACACAAAGAGAAGTCGGAAATGTATTGCTTGAGTTCGCCAATTCCATGGATGTTCCTGTATACATAACGGATCAATTTGGTCATGGAAATCATAATATGCCGCTGATATACGATGCGAAAGCAGTTTTGCACGATTCAAAAATGACGATAAGCGTAGATAGTGATTTATTACAGGAACTACAAAAGCAAAATTCGGAAAAAGAAGAAGCTCAGGAAAAAATACGTATACAACAAATACAACAGATACAGAATAACAATAACGAGCGAAATAATGATCCTAACTTACCATGAAATTATAAAAAGCATAGAAAACGGTGATATTCATATCACTCCATTCAAAGAAGATATGGTAAATCCAAATAGCTATGACTACAGAATAGATTATAAGCTGCTTGAAATAGAAGATTTACCCGTTGACCCGAAAAAACAAACATCATACCACGAGATAAATTTTACAGACGATGGCTATGTATTATCTCCGAACAAAACGTACTTAGCAAATACATATGAAGAAATAGGAAGCGATGTATTTGTGCCTTTATTGATCGGGAAAACATCACTCGGACGTCTCGGATTATTTCTGCAAATAACAGCAGATCTGGGAAATCTCGGAGCAAAACATAAATGGACACTCGAATTGAAAGCTGTTCAACCGCTAAAAATATATCCAATGATGCGAGTTGGACAAGTAAGTTTTTGGAAGACAGAAGGCAACACTGATATGCGATATAATGGTAAATACAGCAAATTTTCCATTGCGAAATCCAGTGAAATTTATAAAGAGTTCATGAGCTGAAATAAAAAAAGCAGAAACTGAAAAAACAGTATTTTAAGGAGCAGAAATGATATTAACTGGTACAGAAATTTTGAAAAATGTTCAGGAAAAGAAAATTGTTATCGATCCATTCGATGAAAAAATGATCAATCCAAACTCGTATAATTTTACACTTGGAGATAGATTAATGATTTATAACAATTATGTTCTTGATGCAAAAAAAGAAAATGAAGTGAGAGAAATAACGATACCTGAATCGGGCATTACTTTGGCTCCCGGTTATATATACCTGGGACACACGAGAGAAGTAATAGGCAGCGACTATTTTGTACCGATTATCAGAGGACGTTCGTCAATTGGTCGTTTGGGATTGTTCACGAATATCACTGCAGATTTGATAGACATAGGTTCAATTAATCAACTTACCTTACAGCTTAACGCTGTGCAGCCCGTGACCGTATATCCTGGTATGCAAATAGGGCAAGTGACGTTTTGGACTACTCTCGGTAAGATCGAGAAATACAAGGGAAAATATAATGGTGCTCGAGGCCCGGTTGCTTCGAGAATGTATATGGATTTTGATAAAAATCAGTAATAATAGAATGGTAGTAGTAGTA
>CAJOEB010000181.1 GCA_905233775.1 uncultured Alphaproteobacteria bacterium
CGAGTTTCGAGACGCTTCTCGTGTAAAGGTATCGGAAAATAAGGACGTTACTTTGACGCTTTTGTTCGATAAAGATAATCTGTTTAAGGAAAAGATCATACAGGAACAATTTGCAGCATGATATTTGCAGCGTAATACGATTGTGTATTATTGCTTTGAGTGAAGAAAAATCAGCGGAATTCAGAGTTTTTAATCTCTAAGGGTGTAATTCCCCGCCGCTTGCGGCGTAGTAAGAACAGTTGTTGCAAAAATCTGCTAAATACCCTGCTGCTTGCGGCGGGAATCCTTTATTTTTCTTTTTTATGTAATATACAAATAAGTAATATAAATAAGTAATAAAAAATAATTGTGGCAGAAATGATACATTGAGTACAAATTAAAGGATAAAAAAAGATGGCTCTTGATTAGTATCTTTATGAAGGATATGGTTAAAGAGCATGAAATACAGCAGATTGAGCATATATAAAATAAAAAAATAATAATCGAGAGCCAAAAAGATAATAAGGATTAACCTCTTGTTAATAAATAAGGTATATGATAACGTTATAGTGTTTAAAATTTTTTTTGAGCGAAAGGATAAAGTAATGACCAGAAGGGGGGGGGGTAATCACCTCAGCATTGGTTTGCGGATCGCTCTTTGTAGGAACCGCGAACTGTGATTATGAAGCAGTAGCTGCAGCGTATGCAGGTTGGTATGTCGGAATTGGTATCAGTTATCAATACACAAAAGGCGAAGTTCAATTAGACGATAATCTAAAAAGTGAAGTTTTTCCTGCTGTGCCAGCGGCAGTTGATGCTCATAATTTTAGTCTTGTAAAATCAAATGTAGGAAAAGTAGGTACAGCATTAACAGCAGGATATGGCAATATATTTGGTGGTAATTACTACATTGGTGGTGAAATTAGCCTTGATATAGCAGGAAGTAAAAGCCGTACTGAGTATACTACTCGTTTTTCAGATACAACATTAAAAACTAGAGGTTTTATTCCAACTATTGCGCTTAGACTTGGTGGATTTATTCCTTCAGTTGACTGTTTAGCTTATGTAAAAGTTGGTTTCACTTTTCTTAATAATAAGTTTGAAAATGACGTGAGATTTCCGGGACAAGGATTTGGAAGTCAGAAAATCACTCCTATTGTAGGTATCGGATTAGAAAAGATGATCTTTGATAATTGTTCCTTAAAAATCGAAGGAGATTATCGTTTCTCTGCAAATAAAAAGAAAAGCGGAATCATGATGTATAACAATGGTCAGCCGTTAAATGCAAAGTATAATGGAACAATTAACAACAAGGTTCGAGGATATGTAGTTCGCGTGATTTGTGTATATCATTTTTAATTGGAAAAAAGGAATATTATTATGAATAAATTAAAATTATTAACAATTTGTTTCTCTGCTGCTTTATGTACATTAAATATTAATGCTATGGATTATTCAGCAATGGCGGCTGAGCAAGCTGACTATGATGCTGATCATCTTGCTCTTGGAGGTGTACAAACTTTATCAGCTTTTGCTGATCTTCCTGATGAAAGAACAGATCGTTTGCATCCTGATTTTAAAAAAGAGGTAAAAGAAGCATCTATTAAAAAGGATCCTGAACATAAGTTACCTGCTGACATGTATAAAGGAAAAGATGGTATAAATGGAGATGCAGCTAATGCAATTGGTACAAATCTAATGGTGGTCTTAAACGGTGGCGGTGGTGCACCTACGAATGGTGATGGAGTTAGCCAAGCTTTGGAAATATTGTATGGTGTAATTTTTACAACTGCACATATTGATGATGGTGGAAATGTTGTGCGAGTTGATACTGTAAGACATTTTGGAGAAGATGTAGAAACAATTCTTGCAGATGGAGTCGGTTATGATACTACACAATATTTGTTAGCTTTATCAGAGATTCTTCAAGCAGGTCGAAACGGTGCGAATGATTTCTCAAATATACAAGTGGCTGTTATGCCTTCATTTCTGCATTTTATAAGAGAAATGGTATCAGTAGCTCTTCCAGCAGAGCTTGGTATAAATTAATTAATCTCTTTTTTCACTATAAATTTCTAAAAAGGCTCCTTCGGGAGCTTTTTTTGTATGTTTTTTTCGTGATAAATAAAATTTTCTATTGTCTAACAGATTGTTTAACCAAGAATTTACGAATTTCTCATATCATATCGTCATCGTCTTTATTTGTTTGTGTGCTTTTGTTTTGTATTTATGTTTTTGTATTTTTGT
>CAJOEB010000182.1 GCA_905233775.1 uncultured Alphaproteobacteria bacterium
ATCATCAAGACTTTTTCATCTTTATGGCGTGAGGAAATTTCTTCAAGAAATATTTGCATTATTTCTGTATTGCATCCCGATAATATAAGACTTTCAAAATTCCCGTCTTCTACGCTTACAGCTCCGTAAGCATAGACATACTGCTGACTTACCAAGACACGGCAGACAGGTCTTTCAGGTTTTGCACACCAGCTGCTGTGAAGCTGAGATATTCGACCAAATCGCGCCTCATCTTGAAACATTACTCGTAAATGTTTGTCTTTTGCCCAATTTTTGCGAATTTCTTCTACATCCGTCTGTAGTTTTTTTTCCAGTCTTCCTGCTTTTTCACATCGGCTTTTACATGACGCTTATCTGGAACTATTTTGCGCCAGTTATGTCTATGTACAAGTTCATAGACTGACGATAAGCCTACGTGGCGACCAAGGTATTTTTCCAACTCTTTATGAATTTCTCCTATCACAGGAATTTGTCCTGCACTGGCTTGTAAAGCGAATGACTGCAAAAATTCTTTTTCCTGTTCTATGGTCATATTGGCATGATGACGACCTCCGCGCTTATTTATAACAAGAGCGCCTCCTGCTTTTATAAAAGCATTCCTGTTCCTTGATACCCAGCCTGTACTTCGTCCAACAGCCTTAGCTGTTTGTTCTAATGATAAACCTTCTAACGGAAGTATTACTGCCTGACAAATTCTTATTTCGCTTATCGTTTTTGCCTTAGAGCCTGTTCAGTATCTTTGAAGTAGTATACGCATAAACGCTAAAGTTACCATTTGAAATGTATTGTGGAGTTTTCGTTCGCAGTTTTTCCAAAGTCTACGATATTTATCTAACCAGCCAAATGTTCGTTCTACTACCCAACGTATAGGAATTACTACAAATTTATGTAATTTATTGCGTTTTACTACTTCTACTTCCGCTCCTGTGAGTATTTTTATGGTATTAGCAAACTTTATTCCGGTATAACCGCCATCAACAAGAACCTTTTGTAACCGTGATAATCTTTCGCTGCAAGAAATATAATATTCAAACATATCTATTGCTCCATTCCTATCTGAAACATTAGCTGTTGTCAGCATTATTGTGTGCGGTAAACCTTGCGTATCAACTCCAATGTGAAGTTTTATTCCGGATTTTTTTTACCTGCATCGTATCCTTTTACTTCTGCCGTATCTGCATTTTGAATTGTCTTGGAATCCACTATTAACATGCTCGTTTGAGCTTCCCGCTCTACAGATAAACGTTCTGCTTCAACTAATTTTTTCAAAACTTCATCCAGCAGAGTAATTCCGTCTTCATTAGGTTTTGTCCATATATCGTAATGATAACGAACGTTTGTCCAGTTTGGGAAATCATGAGGCAGTCCTCTCCAAGTACAGCCTTCTTTATTCAGGTACAATACAGCACAGAAAATATCATACAGGTCATATTTTCTTGGATGAGTCTTTTTCTTTGCACCAATTAAAAACTCTTTGATTAAATCGAATTGCGCTCTGGTTATATCGCTAGGATAACTTTGTCTCATTCACTTTTAGCTCCTTCATGTCGATAGAAGCTATTATAATACATTTTTAAGATACTGAACAGGCTCTAAGAAGTTTCTGCGAAGCCCAAAACATAGATATTAGAGCCATGAACTGGTTAATCGAGTCCATGTGCGACGAAGGCTTATTAACTAAAGGTAAATCACAGATTGTTTTAACTCCGCTCGGAGTTCAAAAACTGTGCCTGAGCTGATTTTTTCAGTTGACTACAAATTGTAGACAACTCATTCTCTGCGATTTAAGACAAAAAACGACGCAAATAAACGGCAACACAAAACTAAGCTCAATGGAATATTGATGATTACTGAATTATAGCCAGCTTCTTATGTATTCGTTAAAAACTGGCATGATTTCAGCCTGTACAAAGTCAAATAACTCTTGAGCTTTTTCTCTTTGTTTCGGTGTTAAACATTTATGATAGGTGAGTATGTATAATCCATTTTCAGAAATTAACTGAACACCTAATCTAAAAAACCTTTCTTCTTCGCGCAAAAGTCCCCTAAATCTGTGTAAATCTTTCTTATATCCTAAAATGTTACGAATTTCTTTCGCATCAAACCATACTTTGGAGTACCAGAAAATGACGGTTAAATTCTTGCGCTTATATTTGAATGTCTGAATGCCGCTCATTTGAGGTTATTTCTCAAATTGTTTCAAATTAAG
>CAJOEB010000183.1 GCA_905233775.1 uncultured Alphaproteobacteria bacterium
TCGTTGATTTCTTCTGCATCTGTCGGATGATATTCTTCGAGTTTTTTTCTTAAATTTTCTCTGTGCATTGTAACTATTACAATCTTTGAACAAGCCGAACATTAGAACATATGCGCAACGATGCCTGAATCTCGCCGAGCAACACCAGATTATCTGTTTTTATATCAACGAGCAGATCAAACAAATTCGCCGATCGATATTCGACCTTAAGATTGGTAATACTTGCACCCGCCGAGCTGATGATATTTGTTATCATTGCGAAACTGTCCTTTTGATTAGCGATGACAATACGAAGTCGAGCAACAAAAGCCGAATTTCCTTCTTCATTCTCATGCCATTTTATGCTGATAAATTCCTTTTCATTCGAAAGATTATTGCAATTGCTTAAATGCACAACAACACCGCGCTGCGGAGCGAATACTCCGACAATTTTATCTCCGATAATCGGTGTACAGCAATCAGAGAAATGAACCGCTATACCAATCGTAAATTTCTCCAAAATTAAAGGTTTTTCGCGAGCTACAATTTGATGGCTGCTTACGCTCGATATATTCATACGTACTCTATTAAGAGAAACTACTCCCTTACCTACATTATATAGAAAGTTGTCCAACGATGAATAACCGAATTTTTTGTAGTTAAGTACATCCTCAGAGAACGGAACACCATACGCCGAGAAAATGTTCGTTACCAATTGAGAACCCAGCTCGGTAAATTCTGACCTGCTCTTGTTGCGAATATATTTTTTGATACAAGATTTTGCTTTTCCCGTAACAACAAACCGCTCCCATGCCGGATCCGGAACTTGTTGAGGAGACGTTATGATATTTACTTGATCACCATTTTTTAAAACTGTACGAAAATCTGCTATTTTCCCGTTTATTTGTACACCTGTGCAGGTATTGCCGATATCTGTATGAACTTCGTATGCAAAATCTATTGCTGTAGCTCCTCGAGGAAGTTTAATAAGTTTCCCATCTGGAGTAAAACAGAAGACTTTATCAGGAAACATCTCTAATTTTGCGTTTTCCATAATTTCTTCAGGTGTATTTGACGCTTTCACTGCATCCATAAGATTTGTTATCCAAGCGTAGTTTTTAGCGTCTTCTGCGTTAGCTTCCAGTTCGGAATTTTTATAAGAATAATGTGCTGCGTTTCCGTTTTCGCATATTTGATGCATTTCTTCGGTACGGATTTGTATTTCTATTTTTTGTTTGGAAGGACCTATAACAGTTGTATGCAACGATTTATATCCGTTCAATTTCGGAACACTGATGTAATCTTTAAATCGTCCCGGAACTATAAGAAAATTCGTATGTATTACTCCAAGTGACAGATAACACTGATCTACGGTTTTTACGATAATCCTGAACGCTACTATATCGTTTATCTGCTCAAAAGTAACATTTCGTCGTTGCATTTTCTTCCATATCGAATATGTTCTTTTCGTTCGTCCTTGTACTTCTGCGTCAATTCCGGCTTTATGCAAGACATTTTGCAGTTCTTTGATTGTTTTCGGAACGAAATCTTCGTCTTTGCTCAGAATTTGATTTAATCGCTCTTCAAGAAAACTGTATTCATTGGGATATAAAACATAAAATGCAATATCTTCCATTTCTTCTTTTATAGGATTCATTCCTATTTTTTCGGCAAGAGGTGCGTAAATATCCAAGGTTTCAAGCGCGATATTTTTCTGTCTCTCTTGAGATACATAATGTAACGTGCGCATATTATGCAGACGATCAACTATTTTCACGATAAGTATGCGAAGATCACGCGATATTGCCAGTAAAAATTTGCGAATATTATCAGCCTGATATTCTTCTCGGCTGGAATATTTTACGGAAGATAATTTTGTAACACCACGCACAAGAGATGCTATTTCAGAACCAAAAAGCTCCTCCAGTTCTTCAAAACTGGTATTTGTATCTTCGAGAACATCGTGTAACAGACCTGTTGCAATTGTTGGGACATCCATACCGATTTCTGCGAGAATTCGCGCAACTTCCGCCGGATGATAGAAGTATGGAGGCCCTGAAGATCGCTTTTGTGACCCATGAGCTTCCATGGCATACATATAGGCTTTCCTGAGTGTATCAACTTTCGCACTAGGGTTGCGTTGTAAAACCAGTTTTATAAGCTCAGATGAGGTAATCAACTACAAATGTCTCCAACACTAACTACAAAAAAAACTATAAAAAA
>CAJOEB010000184.1 GCA_905233775.1 uncultured Alphaproteobacteria bacterium
AGTATCTATATCCCGTGTATGAAAATTATGGCAGTTGATTTCAATACAACAAACGCAATGCTTCAAATGTCTATCGTCATGAACCTTATCGGTGAATTTCTAGGTCGTTTTTGCAGTGGTCCGTTATTTGATACGTACAGCAACAAGAAAATCGTATTATACGCTCTTACAATATCAATACTTGGACATTTGGGGTGCAGTTTATCAAATTCTATCGGGATATTTTTATTCATGCGATTTTTTCAAGCACTTGGCTCAAGTGTAATTTATATTGCATCCGTAGGAATAATAAATTCTGATTTTGCAGAAGAAGATAAATCAAGCATAATCGGCATTTTAGAACTCTATCAACCTGTCGCATGGATTTTATCGCCATTTGCAGGAGGTATTTTAGCGGAAATAGGCAGTTGGAGATGGTCATTTGCTGCGCTTATGATACTTCAAATAATAGGATTATTCGTTTTTCTTGAATATCGTGAACAACCTGCTGAAAAACATGTTCGAAAATTTACTTTAAAAAGATTTTTCAACGACTACAAAATTGTTCTGCGAAACACATATTTTCTAATATATGCGTTAATTCCGGGAATGTTCGCAGGCGGATATATGATATTTGCCTCAAATTCTCCATTTATATGTTCTAAGATTTTCGCTGATAATTCATTAGATATAGCTATGTTTCAAGCAGTTCCTCTGCTGTTTTATATCCTAGGAATAGTATATCGTGCAGTAGTTCGCGATTTCGGAATACGTCCTGCAAAATGGCTCGGAACAAGCATATATGTAATCTTCGGCGTATATATAACGTTGTTGATTGCTGAACATACTCCATGGACAGTAAACCATTTACTCGCTCTTATGTGCGTACAATGCGTCGGAAGTGCTTTTCTGGTACCTGTATCCGTGTTAAAAGCAATCCAATCAACGGGACATACTTCATACGTTGGCGCCGCAACCGTTGTCGTCTTCAGAAACCTTATAATGTCACTATGCATAACTGTCAGCACACGTCTTTCCGAAAGTATCACAATGGTAATGGGATCCGTGTTTATGACTGTAGCAACTGCTTTGATGCTCATTACAACCAGACGAATTATGAAAGTTCGTAAACGCAGAAGTGAAAGTAAAATCATAGAAAAACAGTCTTAAAATTTCTATGTTAAAATACTCTAAACTATGCTATATAGTATATGATGTATATAATAGCAGACTTCTTGCAAAAGTCATTCTAAAGTTATTTTTTCAGTATTTCCGAATCCTGAAAATCTGAGGTTATAAAATACTAATCCCCTTGCGAAAGTAATTTTGTACTATTTATTATCTTTGATAATCAGATTCTAAAAAATGCCATCTTCGACTTTTGCAATAACCCTACTATTTTCGCTTTTGAAATAGATCTAATGGTTGTTAGTTATATAAATAATATATATAAATAATAATATGTATGTCGAAATGTGAGTTTCTTATGAAAAATAATCTACTAAAATGCTTTATAATTTCTGTTGCATTTTCTATATCTTATTTCAACATTATTTGTGCATCTGACCGTTTATCATCTACCCCCACCATGAACAAAAAGACAAAGATGAAACAAGAACAGCCATAATAAAAGTTCAACCGCCGGAAGAAAGAGCCATAAAAACACTGGATGAAGTCAAAGAAGTCGTCAACCAATGGAAAACTATAGGTTTTATGGCTACATCAATGTTGGAACATCTGCTTTGCACCAGCACAATTCAACTTACCGAAAAACGTGTTTTATTCTTTCTCGGATCAATGAACTATTTACGAAATAGGCTTACATTAGAAATAATCAATTTAGAAAGAATAAAAACCGAAATAGAAAATCAAGAATTAACAGAATTACTTGCATCTGCTATATCAATGTGTCATTCGATTAATGCGGCAAATAAAGAATTCTTGTATATAATAAATGAACCTGATTATGAAACAGGAAAAAGAATACTCGAGATGGTACTAAATTTCAGAATGTTTGCTCTTTTATGTGAAATATGCCCTCCGGATCCATTAATAAACATAAAATATATGGAAGACAGTAAATTATTCAGAAAATGGTGCAAAAAACGAACAACAGCGACGTTGCAGCAACAAGTAACGACAAAGCGATAAAAAAACCAAAAAACAGTAGGGATCTTGCGAAAGTTGAAAATAGCATTTGGAAGACGCTAACTATGATTACATAAAAAACGCATAAAATGACTTTCGCTATAACTCTAGTATTTAAACATAACAGGAATATTAATTGATTATTCGGTCTATAGTTATTATCACAACAACATTAATTTCATTAACTGTAAACATTTTCAAAGCAAACACAACAGACTTTAATGCGTCAGAATTACCAAGAATTCCTACACCTATTCCGAAACTCGTTATTCCTACTTTATCAGAACAATCTGAAGAAAATCACGAAATCATAGCTGCTTTATTATCGGCAAAAGCAACAATGAACGAATGGATAGCAATATCAGGCGACATAATTTTTGCTCTAAATACAGATCCTGTGAGAATAAATAAAAGTTGGTTAAACAATCTCGTAAAAAAATTAGATGACGATGAAAAAATTTTTAATAATCTTGCTGAAAAAATAAAAAATTTGCATTCAGAAGATAAAGTTGTTAAGTCCGCCCTTTATATATGCTATTTTCTTAAGGCATTAAGCAGTAATATAGCAATTGAATTAGATGATTATTGTGCGTCATTTATTTATGAACCTGGTATTTCATTCAGAGTTCGTCACATTTTATGCATAGAAACTTTTACTGGCAGACCTCATAATGAATATCAAACAAAAC
>CAJOEB010000185.1 GCA_905233775.1 uncultured Alphaproteobacteria bacterium
CTATTAGAACAAAAAAAATGGTGCGGTCGAGAAGACTTGAACTTCCACGGAGTCTCCTCCACAGCGACCTCAACGCTGAGCGTCTACCAGTTCCGCCACGACCGCACGTACATAACATAAATTAACATACGAATTAATATACATATATTTATTGTAACGTATGTAATTAAAACGCTAGATGGATATCATATTATCAGCATAATATCAAGAAAAATTAACTTAGCATTTATAATATTTCTTTTATTTCTTTACAGCATTTTTTTTCTTTTTAGAATAATCATTAAAACAGCGCATATGATTATTGTGATTATACCTATAAGTCCGAAACCATGAACGGCACGTGCAAGCGGCATCCATTCCTGATCAACGTTCATTCCGTACATGCCGGAAATAACCATTGGTATGGAAAGAAGTACGGTTATCGAAGTCAGGCGTTTCATAACATTATTTAGGCGCGAGTTCATAATGGATGACACAAGTTCTCTGGTGCCATCGATAATTTCTCGATAAATTTGTGCCATTTCGATTGCTTGATGGTTTTCAGTTATGACGTCATAAAGTAGTTCTTTGTCTTCCGGATACTGTAAGAAACGGTTTGAACGGGATATTCTGTTCAATACATTGATATTACCTCGAAGAGAAGTAGTAATATAGACCAGCGCGGATTCTAATCCATGAAGACTTATCAAATCCAATTCATCATCGGCATTTTCAATGTGTTCTTCAAACGCGGTTCGTCTTTTTTCAATCGCAGTTAGTGCTTCTTGATATAAAAGAGAAGTATTTAACAGTATTTGATAGAAAAACTTTATTCGCTTTTTGGTAGAAAAACCACGTACTTGATTGTTAGAAAATTCAGTTAATATCGGTGTATCCTGAGAACAAATTGTTACTACATTATCTTGGGTAATAATAATTCCGATAGGAATAGTTTTGTAATTTTCTTTTTTATGATAAATTCTTTTTACTGGGATATCAGCAATAATTAATACATAATCATCACGAAATTCTACACGAGTTTTTTCCTCGGGATCTGTTGCCGCACTAATATCATCCAATTCAAGATCTAATGCCGAAGAGATTTCTTTTATCTCTTCTTTTGTCGGTGCTGTTAATTTTATCCATGTATTTTCTGTGATTTCTATAGTTTTCTCTACGTTTTGATCATTTGTGCGAAATAATTCGATCATTGTTTTATTGTTCCTTTCGCATCAATTGGAATTATTGCGGAAGTCGAAAATGGCATTTGATAGACTCCAATTATCAGCATCTAAACTCCTAAAATTACTTTTGCAATAATCCTATTATAGTAATGTTATATAGCAATGTAATAAATATACCATAATAGTAATCAATATTATCTTAATGATGTATGATATGCTTTTTTTTGATTATCTTTGCCGAAAGTTATTTATAAAATGATTATTCAAACAGGTATGCGTACGGACATTCCGGCTTTTTATTCACGATGGTTTTTGAATCGCTTGAAGGCTGGTTATGTTTTAGTAAGAAATCCATATAATCCGAAGGCAGTAACAAAATATAGTCTTTCTCCATCAGTGGCAGATGTGATAGCTTTTTGTACAAAAAATCCTGCTCCGATGCTAGCTCATTTGGATGAACTAAGAGCATATGGTCAGTATTGGTTTGTCACGATTACTCCATATGAACATGATATAGAACCACGAGTTCCGGATAAAACAGAGGTAATTGAAAGTTTTAAAAGATTATCTTCTGCTGTTGGTATTAATAGCGTCGGTTGGCGATATGATCCGATATTTATAACTGAAAAATATAATTTGGAATTTCATATAAATGCTTTTCGTGAAATGGCTATGTACTTGCGCGGTTATACTGATGTTTGTGTGATAAGTTTTATTGATATCTATAAAAAAGTACAGAAAAATTTTTCCGAGGTTGGTTCAGTTTCTAAATCTGATCGAATAATAATAGGAAAAGCCTTTTATGAAGTTGGTAAGAATTGCGGAATAGAAATAAAAAGCTGTGCAGAAGGAACGGATCTTGCTCCTATAGGGATAAAATGCGATGGATGTATGACAAAAGAAACTTTTGAAAAGGTGTTAGGAAAACGACTTTCTATTCCAAAGCAAAATTCTATAATCAGAAATACGTGTAATTGTTTGTTGGGAAATGATATTGGTGCCTATGATTCATGTCCGCATATGTGCA
>CAJOEB010000186.1 GCA_905233775.1 uncultured Alphaproteobacteria bacterium
CCTAAAGAACGATCTTAAATTTTTGAACACAACACAATTAGAGTGGAACATTTTTAAGCGAGACAAGAAACGTTCTTGGAGCATTAGCACGCTTCTTGCGAGCGCGAAGATTGAAAACGGTACGGTTTTCTATTCTTATAGTTCTGCACTGAGACAAGCGCTATACAATCCAAATATTTACGCGAAATTAGATCTGATGGTGCAGCAAAAGATCAAGAATAAGCATTCTATTGTACTGTGGGAATATATTATGTGCGAGTTAAGCGCTATCGGAAAGTGTCGAATGACTACGAAATGGGTTTCTTTAGACGATTTGCGGAAAATTTTGGGATTGCAAAATAGCTCAACGTATAATTCTTTTAGCAGTTTGCACAGACTTTTGAAGCCTACAATAGATGAGATTAATCAAAAGTCGGAAATTAACGTTCTTCTGGAATTTCAAAAAGAGCAGAGAACGGTTCAGGCATTACGTTTTGTTATTACACGTCATGAACAAATTTCAGCTGGTGAATACGAAAAGAAAGCGGAGCTTTTGGGTATTTCCGGGGCACAAATAAAGAAAGATCTTGCAGATTACGGACATGAACGCGTCGATTTTGCTATGGAATATACAAGAAAGCAGATTTCCAGCGGAAAAGTTATCAACAATGTCGCAGCTTTTTACAAGGTTGCGTTACGCGAAAATTGGGGAGCTCAAATAACTTCTGAGAATGTTAAAGCTGTGCAATTGGAAATGACAATTGAGGGTATGCCGGTTTCCGCTCTTATCAAAGATTTCCTGATGGTATTAAAGAATAGGGTAGGGGAGCCGCTATTTAACGCATGGTTCACTGATGCGGCATATGAAACTACGGACGATAATGTGCTGATCATTAAGGCGAGTTCAACTTTTAAGCGCGATTATATTCTAAGTAACTTCACGGAAGCAATTAAAATGGCAGCGAAGCAATTTCCTAAAATTGCAGGAATTAATGTAAGATAACTTATTGGAGTATATTTTAAAGTATTCCTAATTTTTTCATTGCTTCCAGAACTTCAGGTTTACATTTATCGCTAACGTATTTTTGAATTAGTCCTTTTATTGTCGAATTTCGGAAGAATTCCTGATCAAGTATAACAGAAGGGTTACTGTTTAATATATCAGCAAAAGCCAAACATTTCTCTGGATCCGAAAGAAATCGTTCAAATATTGATATAAAACCTGGAAATTGAACAACTTTTGCAGCTATTCCTTTTTGATTTAATAATCTTTTTATAAATTCATTTTCGAATATGTATTGTCCCTGTAACTGAGATAATAACGTTCCTAATAAGCTTTCTCCGTTCCTTATCTTTTCTAATGCAGTTAAAAATATCGTATTTAATGTTTTCAGATAGTGAAATTGGATATGTTCGACATGTGGAGGTAACAGCATTATATGACTATCAGAAGTAATAGTATTCTTCATGATCGGATCTTCGTAAGCAAAAGGGAAATATACCTTTATATTTCGTATATGGTAGGAGTTTTTGCCTGAAAAACTGAGCTTTTGTTGATGCATTAAGAATCCGCTTAGGGATAAAGCACAGTATTTACATGTATCCATTGATGAAACAAATACCATAGTATTCCATTTTTTCGGTTTTAATTTTGTTTGGACTTTTTGATCGCTAAGCGCCAATAAAAGCCGTTCTTCTGCATCTGTTTGTCTTCCTTCATAGGGATTAATCGGTATTCCTTGTAATGGATACAGCATTCTATAATGGTCATTGAACATTGTTACAACTTTTGAATTTGTGAAATGAGATCCTCCATTACAAAATACAGCTATGTTTTTTCCATCAATAACTTTTTCATCAGCTAATTCTGCAATGGAATGTGGAAGCATATCGTATCCTAAGTAATATTCATGTAGTTCACCATCGACAAAAGCAACAGCACAACAATTTCCTCTCGTATTGCTTTGATCTAACTTCTTGTATGTTGAATACGAAGTACTTGAACTCGATTCTCGGAAATCTTTCTTACAAAGAGCGTCTCCATATCTGTCAATATGAGTCATAGTAACAGCATACAATAGTCTATTAGCTACTTGGTCGCATTTATTTTCCAGATCTGAAGAAAAAACAACTTGAACGTGTATAAAGGCTAATAAAAGTATAAAATATCTTTGATAAAAATAATTGTTCATAATTCCTCTTGCA
>CAJOEB010000187.1 GCA_905233775.1 uncultured Alphaproteobacteria bacterium
AATTGAGCATTTCTATAATTTCATGATCAATAAATATTTCAACAATATTATTAGCTTTTAGAACGAAAATAGCCAATTATTACTCAAATACCAACAAAATCTCATTCCTGTTTTAACTACGACCCACTACCCCGATCGAAAGTCGCGGAAAATTTAATCGTATTTTAACAAAAATCGCTGTATCGCCTCTGCGTGAGGTATAGTAAGAAAATTCTCCACTATACTTCATTTGGAGAAAAATAGGGCTTTTAGAGAACATTTTTACGGTTTGGAGAATATACAAATCAGATCAAATTAGCATTAAATACAAATGCAAAACCTCGCAAAGGCTCTGCTACAGAGACTTTTAGAACAAGCATTACATGCGCGACAAATTCAAAAACACAGTTATTTACAACGAAAATGGTGGAGCCAAAGGGAGTCGAACCCTTGACCTCTACAATGCCATTGTAGCGCTCTACCAACTGAGCTATGACCCCAAGATATATAAAGATATACAAATAGTAGTTTGTAGTCTGCAATATCAAAGCGAAAAAAGCAAGAGATATTGTAAATAATTATCTCATTAATTCTTCAATTCTCTTTCTCTCTCTTCATTTTCGTAAAAAATTTACGTTTTTACTGCTTACTTACCAAATTTTAACTAATCGTGTATGATACTCAGAAAAAATCGATTAGTTAATTATTGTATCAATAATAGTTATATAAGTTGATTACAATAAAATATTATTTATTTTGAAATAAAAAAAATATGGGTAGTAGCAATAGTAGTGGCATAGACAGTTCTTGGAAAAGCATTTTTGCTGTTACTCTTCCTATGATTCTGTCGAATTTATCAAACGCGATTTTATACAACATAGACCGCGTAATGATTATCGGCTATTCAGTTGATGCGTTTAATGCTGTCAGTCTGTCCGGAGGATTATTTGCTGTCTTCTCATATCTTTTTATAGGAATATCAATCTCCGCTGAAGTATATGTTGGACAATACAACGGAGCAAAAGATTACGTACAATTAGCCTCCCCAATGTGGCAGATGGTATATTTTTCAATATTAACGGCAGTAATATCTTTTCCGATTGCATATTATGCGAATTATCTGAACTTATTGCCTTCATATTATCTTGATGATGGAGTTATATATCAAAAAATCATGATGTATGGATGCCCGCTTTTTCCGATGTTTATGGCATTTGCAGCTTTCTTTGTTGGTCAAGGAAAGGCAAAAGTCGTTTCTATTGCGGTTGTACTCGGATCTTTCATAAACATAGGACTAGACTATGTACTTATATACGGCATCAAAGGATTAATCCCAAGTCTCGGAGCTGCCGGTGCCGCTCTTGCGACAGTTATAGCTCAAATGACGCAAATTCTCATATTATTTGTAGCTCTATGTACAAAAGAACATCGCAAAATAGTATTTTTATCATATAAATTTGATAGAACATTGTTTATGGGATGCGTAAAAATCGGCGCACCGGTATCATTAAGCAATTTTTTCGCATATTTTGCTTGGTATATTGTTCAAGCGGTAGTCACGGCAGTATCAAAAGAAGAAGCAACTATATACAGTATCAGTATAAGCATATATATGTTAGCGATTTCTTTGGGAGAAGGATTAAGCAAGGCAACTTCAGCTGTAGTTGCAAACATGATCGGCAAAAATGACTTATATGGAGTAAAGAAAGCATACAAAAAATTCATATTTTTAGCTATCGGAGCAAGTGCCTTATTTGTTATTCCATTATCTATATTTCCAGATAAATGTGTTTTAAGTTTGTTGAATCTTCTTCAAGAAAATATTTCATCAATATATGAAGCACTAAAAATCATAATGAACTGGATAAGTGTTAATGTAGTAATTGAATCTTTGCTATGTATATTCTGGGGAATTTTGCTAGCCGGAGGTGATACTATCTATCCATCGATTATTTATCAGTTGTGCACCTGGGGATTTGTAGTTGTTCCTATTGCTTTTTGTTTCTTCTTTGGATACACAGCATCATCTCTACTTGTATATCAACTATCATTTTTATGGGTTATGAGTTCTCTTATACTGTTTTACAGAAGATACAACAGTATGAAATGGTATAATAAATTAGTTTAAAAGAACTCTTATAAAAATTAAAAAAAGCAAAAAATAGTATTTTGAATCGTTTGACTTCAGAAACT
>CAJOEB010000188.1 GCA_905233775.1 uncultured Alphaproteobacteria bacterium
CGATCAAGAGGATGGTCTGGACGCAAAGCTTGATATGAAAAAAAAGACTCAGAAGCTTCAGAAAAACCAACATACATCAACACAAATGCAATAAAATATTTTTTTATGTCCATACACATACTCATCACTATCTCCTTTCATAAAATCAAAAATATTATTAATTATAGCACATATAACTCTATAATATCATGCAAGTTTTTTTTGATTTTTTTTAAACTTACTCTTTGCGCGGTGTATCTGTACGTTTCTCTGCTTCCGTCCATTTCAACCGCACAGGACGCGGTCGACGATTTTCATCTAAAGCAACCATGACAAACACCCCTTTTACAGCATGTTGTTCTTCATGATCACCTTTTCTTCTTATTGTGACATATATATTAAGCGTCACAGAAGTATTGCCGATTTTCTCTATCTCTGCGTAGACAGATACCTCATCGCCAACAAAAATTGGAGTATCAAAAGTAACTTCTTTTATAGCTTTGGTTGCAATACTGCCTCTCGCAAGTCTGGCAGCGATACTACCCGCCGCGATATCCATCAAAGACATAATCCATCCTCCGAAAATATCTCCCCACGGATTTGTATCTGCCGGTACTGCTATCGTTCTTGAGACCAAAACTCTATCTTTTGCTGTCATTTCTCAACATTTCCTTTTGCGATACTATATATATTGTCCTAAAAAATAACAAAAAAAATTCACAAACCAACCAACGGAAACATACTATAGCAAAAATATAAACCAATATCTACAACTTAGATCTACAATTTAGATCTACAATCTAGCTAAAAAACTTTAAAAACAAAAATTATTTGTAAAATTCAATAAGTTATATTTCTTCTTCATCATCAGGCATTGGAGAATCATCATAGACATCGTTTCCGCTTTGTCCTGTATTATCATTATTCGTCTTCTTTATTCCGTATTTTTGGAAATACAAACTTTTTGTAGCTGAATAAATATCCATAGAACCATTTATGTTTCGATTTAACATATCATAGTTTTCTGCACGATCATTTACAACAGTCAAAACTGCTTTACCTAACATATAAGGAAATCCTATTACATAACTTACAGGATCACAGAACCAAGAAATCACTTCACCAACAGCATCTCTTGTTGATGACGGCCCGAAAATAGGCAGTACCAAATAATTACCAGTATCAACTCCAAGAGTTGTTAAAGTCTCTTTATACGATGTTTCCGACTTTTCTAAACCGACATAACCGCCGACATCAGCAAAACCAAAAGCACCAAAAATAGTGTTAGTAACAAACCTAAACAACGAATTAACTGCGTGTTCAGGATCACCTGCCAAAATATAATTCAGCATATAATACGGTTCTTTAAGATTGCTTAGGAAACTCCCGACAGATTCTCTAACAGTAGCAGAAGTCCCCTCTTTATAAACATATGAGACGGGTTTTAACACATTTTCATCAACAGCTAAGTTAAAATTCATCATATCTCTGTTAAATTCAACATTCGGATCTTCTTTTTCAGGGTATTCCGAACAAGCACTTAATAACAGAAAGGACAAAATAAAAAAATTTTTCTTCATCGCTATAAACATATAATCAAATTAAAAAATAAACCTATAAAAACGGTTGCACTATATCACGATAATATTCGCATATAAATAAATAGTGTAATTTATATACGTGTATAGCACATTGGTTTTAATTTTTGTTTAACACTGAAGTTATTTTTTCCTAAATTTTTTCTTTTTTTTCTGTATTTTGTTGATATTTTTGTTGATATTATATATTTTTACATTTTATTGATATTACTATAACTATTTTATTCTAACCTCACATCATCATTATCTTCTTCTTCCTGAATAGTAAGAAACTCTTCACTTTGGCTATATGCAATACGCTGTTGCTTTTTGATTTTCTTTTCTTCAAATGCGATATGCTTTCCTTCAAAATAGTAATTAAAAAGCTTTTCGAAAGTAGCCACACGATTCCCATGAAACCACCCAAATTTGCGCTCGCACATTTTAAGATGCAGACAAGCTGCAATCATAGAATAATTGTAAAGATCTTCTTTGTCAGAAAGTTCTTGATCTTGCAACAAATTTGGAAAATAATGATCTATAAGATAGAGAACTCCCTTTGAAATCCAAACTAATGTCATATCATTATAAAGATCTCTCAAAGAACGAGATTCT
>CAJOEB010000189.1 GCA_905233775.1 uncultured Alphaproteobacteria bacterium
GTCTTTTATTCTGCCTATCCAATATATTGTCACTAACAGACAATTTTTTATTCACAATAATCAATCTAATGCCTCAATTCATTAAAATGTGAAAATTAAGACTAAGGTTTGCGAGTGTTAAGTTGTTACAATAACGCTACTTTCCTCATTCTTTGCATAACCCCATCTGGTGATCTTACAATTTTCACTCGTTTCAATGACCATAACACTATCCGTTTGATCAAAATCTTTTTCAAACGTATTAGTGACTTCACATTTGATATTATTCAATATTTTTTTGCTGTTATCAATCTCAAATACCGAATATTGTAAACGATGCCCATATTTTTTTATAAAATTCGAAAATTTTGTTCTGAGTTTATCGCTTTTTATATCATAGCTAATAATCAACATTCAAATTTACCTCAGGAAATGTATTTATATTCTGATCTTTCATAAACCATCTGTAATATTGTTGTATATAAATAAATATTAGCTCCTGATGTCTTACTATTTCGTTTAAAATATTTCCTAAAAAGTTTGCGCTATCTTTCCAGCCCAAGAAAAATTGTCCTTGATATGTATCGTACTTATAGTTTTTTGTCTGATCTAATTTAATCATTTTTTTTATCTTATAATCTATGATAGGTCTGAAAGGTTCTATGATATCGCAAACTAAAGATTTTCTATTATAAAATTCTTGATGTAAATTTCCTTTATAAATATCAAATCCATATATATTAAGCACTGCCTCCAAATAGTTAAACAAAGCGGTATAACCGATATCTAACAGAAGATTTATCTTATCTCGTTTCATTCGTGGTTGACGTCCTTGCCATCCGAGATCTTTAAACAATCTATTGAAATATACTTTTGCGGTTGTTCCTTCCAATCCCATAATTTCATTTATTTGAAAATCGTTATTATTTAATTTTTCTATCACGATAGTTAGATTTTCTATAGCATCTGAAATATTTTTATCTCTCAATCGCTTCAAAGTGTTTCGTTGATTCTGAATTTTATTTACAATAATTTTCTTAGCGATGCTGATACTTTTTGTTGTTGCGTATTGCTTTTTTTTAAGAAGAGTATTCCCCTCAAGAGAAAAGTTAAGAGAAGCGTACAATTTGAATCCAGCGGAAAATAGCATAATTGAAAAGCCGAATTTCTTGCTCCTTTGTATCAGACCGCTTGTTATTGAAGTATTTCCTACTAAAAAAATCGCAAATAACGAATAACAGGTTTGCTGAAGTTTTATTTCATTATCCTTATTTGTGACAATAAGATTATCATTTTTAAATGAGAGTTTATCTCCGTCATTCGCCAAAACAAGTACAATTTTTTTCTTAATAAAATCCGGTTTAGTCAGCATATAAACTCCTATCGCATGCCGGTTCATAAATGCAGTTTTTACATTTTTCTAGGTTAGTTTGCTGAAATGTTTCTATATTAAATTCTCTCATATCTTTTATTACATTTTTGAATTTCTGATCCATTTCTGTATCCTCAGATGGCAATTTAATGTTGTAGTTTTTATTATCACGCATACTATGAAATCTGATTTTTTTCACGCAATATCCCATTTCGATTAAAGCATAATATTGGGCGTACAACTGAAAAATATAACCATCGTATATTTTGGTGATTTTATTTTTTCGCTCCGTAAGAATGCCACTGTTTACATCGAATACATCTATTTTTCCTCTGATGTTAAATTCTTCGGAATATACGTCCATACCTTGTAAAACATTCTTTCTGGAAGAATATTGTCCACTGTCGATGGCTTTGTGCGCGTAAGTCCCGTTAATTTGCTCTGCTCTTTGATAAAGCGTTTTATCCAAGTTTCCATATAATGTATGAAAATATATGGAAACCGGACAAAATACAAAATCATTCAACTGCGATATCAAAATATAGTTTTCTTCTGACATCTTCTAGCTGTTTTTCTGTGCAAAATTGAGCCAATCTTCATTGGAGATTTTTATTTCATCTCGTTTGATTTGCTTAATGACCATCAATCCTTTTCTCGCTATGTTATAAGCTCCGTTGGCATCAGCATCAATTGGAAAAGAATGAGAGGCTTTTCTACTGTCGAAAAATTCCCCATTTTTACTTTTTACCGGAGATAAAATGTAATCTTTTTTACGTTCCTTCTCCATCATATCTTTACAGTTTTTTGTATCAATACT
>CAJOEB010000190.1 GCA_905233775.1 uncultured Alphaproteobacteria bacterium
ATTTGAATACGCACAATAAATCTTCTTTTTACGAGGCATTTCCGCCAAATATCGCATATAATCTCGCTCAAAAGTATGAAATGCACTACACACCAAAACGGGTTTTCCTTTTTCCTGATATGTCTGCCCATCATTCTTGAATTCGCCTATATTACCCTAACTTTTTTGAAACTTTACCCCACAAATTCAAAATTATAAAATTTCTAATTTTTCATCAGAATAAATAGATATAGATGCCAAAGAAATCGATAAATCAGAACATTTATGAAAGAACCCTTGATTTGACAATTCTTTGAATATGGGGTAAACTTTACCCCATATTCAAGGGGGCTTTCTGATGTCACGGATTTCACGTTCAGATTCTAATATTTATCCAATTCCTCCTAACTGCACTGTCAGCCGGAAAACAGGATATGTTCTCGCTAATGCCACTAACAAGTATGTAAAAAATGGACAAACAGGCACGAATGGCTATTCTTCTCACGACAAGATAGGGATAGGATATGCGATTGATCCAGAGAACTGGAAAAGCAATCGTTTAATGTATGCAAATAGCAATTATTTTGTATATTTTAACAAAGCTCACCTTCCTGAATCTCCAAGCAAAAATGATAACATTTCAATTGGTCTATTTGCAGTTGTGAAGAAATTAAGTGAAGAATCAAGACTTTCTGGATTATTGGAAGATGTTTTTGGAATAGCTGATGCAAGGATGATTCTTGATTTAGCATCATATATGATTTCCGATGAGACTGCAAAATTTCAACACTACTCTCACTGGGCAAAAGGGCAGCATCTATTTTCCGAAGGAATTAGAAGCGATACTTTTATATCCAGCTTTTTGAAGAAAAATATAACAGTTTCCAAGATCAATCATTTCAAAGATTTATGGGCAACGGAAAACATCGGAAGTGGGAATGTGTATGTCTGCTATGATTCTACAAACGTAAACAGTCAAGCTGATGGGGTTTATTTAGTGCAAAAGGGCCACGCGAAAGATGACTCATCATTGCCACAAGTTAATACTGATTATGTTGTACGCCAAGAAGACGGCTTACCAATAACTTTCATGGAGTTCCCTGGGTCAATAGTAGACATAGCGCAGGCAACAGAAATGATCGCTTTCTTCTCCAGGATAGGGAAAGACTCTATCAAGAATATTGTGGTTACATGTGATAGAGGATATATTTCTGAACGAAATGTTGAAGAATTCGATGCTTGTGGACTAAATTTCTTACTTATGCTTCGACGTGATATGACATGCTGCCGCGCAGTTTTAGCTAAATACGCTGATCAAGTAAAGAGGAATTCTAACTATATTGCAGAATACGACGAGTTTGGAATGGTTGTTCACGAGAAGATATTCGGACGCAGAAATGAAGATTTAAGAAGTATTGTAATAATATGGAATCAACAACTAGAAACCAGCCATCGCAACTTATTATATTCCAAATTAAAGTCGCAAAGAAGTGAGCTGGAAGTAGCTATAAAACGTAAAAACCAGTACACCAAAAATGAGCTGGAGAATAAATTTTCTTTCTTCTTACTTAATACGGAAAGAACCGGAACAATAGAAGTCAGAAAACGCGGTCGCGGAAATTCAGGGAAAACTGATATTGTAGATGCCTATTCCATCGTTGATTACCAGGATAATGAAGAAGAAATCAACAAGGAACTGGCTTATTGTGGCTATAGAATATTAGCCAGTTCAAAAGAAACAACAGCGAAAGAAAGTAGAGAAGCTTACTCGAAACGCGATTGCGTTGAAAAAGTATTTCAAGCTTTAAAAACATCAATGGGAATGGATGTGATAGGGGTAGCTTGCGATGATTCGATTCATGGTAAATCGCTAATCTGGTTTGTTGCTTCAATACTTCATTCCTTGTTGTTTATACATTTGCAAGTCCTAAAAGAGCGCGATAGAAAACACTATACAGTTCCCGCTTCTATTCGTTCATTAAACGAGATAACGGCAGACAGAAATCTAAATACAGGCAAATATGTAAGACGATATCAACTCGATAAAAGACAAAAGAGTATTCTTAGTGCTTTTGACATTACAGAGGCACACATTGATGCTATCATTTCAAAAATAAAATGAAGCTAAAAAATCGAGTTTATCCAAATGTGGGGTAAACTTTCCGAAAAAGTTAGGGTAATGCC
>CAJOEB010000191.1 GCA_905233775.1 uncultured Alphaproteobacteria bacterium
GAAGAAGATATAGGAATGTTTTGGGGAATTGTATAAAATATGTGTGAAAAAATCTTCAAGTATATCGCTTTCATATAATACCCCAAAAAAAGCAGTTTCAAAAGTAGAAACTCTTAATTCTATATTGATAATAATACTATCGTCAGAAAATGCACTAATGCAGTGAGGGGTATTAGGTGAAATGATGCAGATATCACCAGGAATCATTTTAATTTCAGTACTACGAATATAATTTGTGCAAGTACCTTCAAGTACACATATTATTTCAATAAAAGAGTGTGAATGCCAATAACATGGAAGGTATCTAAAATGGCGGTAAAGTTCTGCATCTGCCCCAGCCTGAAAAAACAGGTTTTCTTTTAAGTTTTCCTGCGTAATCTTTTCTATTAAATCTGAATCAATATTTGAATTAAAATCCTCAAAAACACCTGTAAGATTAGCAATTTCTTGAGGACTATTAAGGTCTAGGTGTTTATATTTTTTCGAAAGTGCCTTTAGTGCAAGTTCCATAGAATTTAAAGGTCGTTGTTCTTCTAGAATATAGTCATAATTCACTTCTTTTTCTCCCTCAAAAATTTTGTTGTCAGCTTTAACAATTTGATGATGATACAGATTATTAATCTGTATGGTGGTAGCTACATTTTATCAAAATATTATTAAATAGATAACCAAATTTCGGAATGTCATATTTTCTATATATAATGTCGCAAAATCCACTATGGTGTTCCTGACAAAATAATTATATTAAATTCAAGAAGGAGGAGCTTCCTTGACATATTATTATTTACAAGTTTTATCTGGGATGTCAGATAAATAAGGAGAAAGAGAGGATTTAATGGACACAAAAAAACTAAAGTTTTCTGAAAAAATGGCGTTCGGTTTAGGAGAATTGCCAGGAACAATGAATAGCTTGTTGGGGGCATTTCTTACAATGTTTTATACAGACAGTATTGGAATGGCAGCGGCTACTGTAGGAACACTATTTTTTATTTCAAGATTATTTGATGGAATTACGGATTTAATAGCAGGAAATATTGTAGACCATACACATACTAAGTGGGGAAAAGCGAGACCATGGCTTTTGTGGCTTGCAGTTCCGACTGGACTTGCAGCGGCTTTGATCTTTTTTATTCCAGTTCATGCTTCTGAAACAACAAAAATCATTTATGCATTTGTTACATATAATTTGTTTACTTCTATATTGTATACCATGGTTGGCGTTGCCAAAAATGCACTTATGCCATTGATGACACAAAATGGAATAGAACGCGGAAAACTGGCAATGTTTTCGTTGATTTTTGGTTTGGGTGGAACCATACTCGCTATGTCAATTACTATTCCTTTCGTTATGAATATGAGTGGTGGCAATCCAACTGATATAAAATCATGGAGAATTGTGTTCTGTGTCTATGCAGTCATAATTATGGTTGGGATGTTTGCCTCATTCTTTTTCGCAAAGGAACATGTACAGGCAGTTGATGCCGTTAAAGAAAATAAACAAAAAAGTATCCCTTTCAAAGAGGCGCTTAATAATTTTTTCCATAACAAATACTTTATTTTTGCAATTTTTGTAAGTGTGGTAGTTAACTTCTCAGTGCAAATCAATTCTGGAAGTCAGACTTATTTCTATCGGTATGTAATGAAGAACGATATGTTGACATCTACAATGAATTTATGGAGCTTAATCCCTACCGTTGTAGGTATTGTAGTTCTTGCAGGTCCATGTCTCAAGTTTTTTGGAAAAAAGAAAAGTGTCTATATTGGAACCGTAGGCCAGATTATTGGATATGGAATGAGAGGGTTAGCTGCATTAACAATGAATGTACCATTATTAATAGTTGGAACAGTCGCATGTGGTCTTTGTACCGGCCCGCTATCTGTTCCAGTAAATATCCTTGCATCAGATGCTGTAGATTATGGAGAGTTCTTGACAAATAAACGAATTGAAGGAACTGGAACAGCAGTTGTTTCTTTTACTCAGAAATTAAGTACAGGATTAGCAGCGGGGTGTGTAGGTTGGATTTTAGGATTAACTGGATTTGTAGCAAACAAGGCACAAAATGTTTTGACAAGTAATGGAATAATTTTTATGTTTGCATGGCTACCAATTATTCTTTTGATTCTTGTAATTCTCGTTTATGTATTAGTTT
>CAJOEB010000192.1 GCA_905233775.1 uncultured Alphaproteobacteria bacterium
AATAAGAGATTTTTTTATGATCCCAAACATACTAACACTCTCGAGAATCTTTTCAATTCCCTTTATTGTTGCCTGTTTTTATATTGATAGTTCATGGGCTCATTTAGCAGCTACATTGCTATTTATAGTTGCATGCATAACAGATTTTTTTGATGGATATTTTGCAAGGCAATGGAAACAGGTATCTGCGTTTGGACGCTTTTTAGATCCTGTAGCAGATAAATTATTAGTATCGACTATATTACTTATGCTATCCGGAACAGGCTCAATATCCGGAGTTCACCTAATCGGCGCATGTATCATTTTGGCCAGAGAAGTAATGGTATCAGGTTTGCGTGAATTCCTTTCAGAAATGCAAATGCGAGTTCCTGTTACAAGATATGCAAAATGGAAAACTGCAACACAAATGTTTTCGATAACATGTTTACTCGCGGCCGCAATGTTCCCGAAAATAGAAGCAATACACAAAATCGGAACAATATTTCTTTGGATTGCGGTTTTTATGACACTTTTTACCGGTGTTCGTTATTTGCGTTTTGGAATTATACGAATTGCAAACGAAGATACCAATAGAAACTAAAAAAGCATAAAAATATTTAACTTTATCTATAATTATAATAGAGAAAAATCATGCGTAAATTATTTAAAACATTATGAACATGCAATATATTTAATAAACAATAATAATCATTTAATACTTTATTTTTTGAAAAAAGATTATTTTTTTATTGACAATCTACAAGAGCTGAATTATATAACATAATGTAATTATCAGTCAGTTAATAAAAATGGAGGAAAATAATGAATCTGATAAAGAAAACAACGGCAATGTTTGGACTATTGTGTTCTTTTTCTTGTATTTCTGTATTCGGAATGGATACAAATCAAGATGCAAATTCACACCAAAATATAAGACTCTATAGAAATATTTCGAATATTATGCCTAAAAGAACTGAGAAATATGCTTTATTACATCAGCAACATTCTGTTGTTGCAGAAAGAAGAAAGTTTGGTCATTTGGGATTTGTAAATACAGGAGGTATATTCAGTCTTCTCTCTTTTGCATTAGCAAAAGCGCAAAAAGCAGCTTCTTCTGAACAAGATAATGATGATAAGAAATTACGTGTCTTT
This sequence comes from uncultured Alphaproteobacteria bacterium, assembly GCA_905233775.1. Taxonomy (GTDB): domain Bacteria; phylum Pseudomonadota; class Alphaproteobacteria; order UBA3830; family UBA3830; genus BNWE01. The sequence goes on from CAJOEB010000192.1 coordinate 1,132, forward strand.
ATAGATAGTTGCAGAGAAGAAGACACAGATGAACTTTGTTTGATGTTTCTTGGTATGGATGAAATAGCTCCCCATAAAACTAGACAGAATAATTATCATGACATGATATCACATCAATGGGCACCAAAATATTCCGATTTTTCTCTATTGGGAGTTGACATGCTTCAGTTTATTAGCGATAGACCTCGGCTTTTATTTAGTTTTCCTTATCAACTTTCATATTCAAAAGAACTTCTTGTATCTCCATTGCCTCAACCTCAAGAATATGAAGACAAGGACAACAAATCAAAATTAAGAATTCTTGTAAGTCAATCTCCTTTTGCGCCATCATCTAGAATTTTCGATGAAGAAGAATTTTCTATTGATTCACCGGCTGAAAAAGCTCTATTTGCTGCAAATTACATACTTCTTAGCTATCTCAATGATATATTTTGTACATTTGATTATGACAATTTTAACGTATCCGCTTTTTTAGAGAAGATTAATGACATTCCTCTGCATAAGTTAGGACAATTTCGTAAAATGATGGACGATTTAGGAGTTAAAAAAAGTGATATTCCAACAATTGCTTTAGCGAAAAAAAGTCAAGAAACCTCAAATATATTAACTGTAATAAAAAAAATTGCGAGAAGTTTTAAACTAAGTATTTTTGGAGGAGATTTCAACGATTATTACACTCGAGATGATTCCGATAATTTCATCGAAATACGAAGCAATAGTAATATAAATGTTCGTATGGCAATTAGTTCGAAACATCCTATATTCAACCAAGCTCTTCAAGCTTTTCTAAATCGTGTTTTTGAATAGAAACTCCTACTGTTAGAAAATCTTGCTGTTTCTGAAAAAAATATGCGCCAATCAATTCTTCGAAAAAGATTGGTGCATTTTTTTTCATAAAATAATTTCATGTAATAAAACAGATATCCGCTGCAGGATTTTATTTGGTTTTTGATAAAATCAATCTCTTCATTTATGGATTTCTTTACCATCTCGTTTGCATAATTTTTGTCCAATATATTTTTTTCTTTGGAATTTTCAAAAACATATATTCCGTTTTTTCGTGCGTTATCTTTATTTTTTTGATAGATTAATTTGTCTTTATCTTTATATTATTTATATTATTTGTCTTTATACTCGTATGTAGGATTGATTATGTTAGAAAGTTTTAAGGATACCATTTTTCTTCCCCAAACAGATTTTCAAATGAGAGCATCTCTGGCAAGCAAAGAACCAGAACTGTTGCAGCACTTTGATGAAGTAGACATTTATGGAAAATTGAGAGAAATAGCCAAAAACCGTAAGAAATTCATCCTTCATGATGGTCCGCCTTTTGCAAATGGCACTCCGCATGCAGGTACGGCTATGAACAAAGTTCTAAAGGACATAATCGTTCGCATGAAACAAATGCAAGGTTTTGATGCGCCATTTGTTCCCGGTTGGGATTGCCACGGTCTTCCGATTGAATGGATCGTCGAGATATCGCTATTCCTGAATTCAGAGATATGTGCAAACAATTTGCAGAACATTGGATAAACGTTCAACGAGATGGATTTAAACGTCTTGGAGTAAACGGCAACTGGAATAATCCATACTTGACTATGAATCCGTCATCAGAAGCAAAAGTTATAAGATGTATGGGAAAATTCATTGCAGATGGAACTTTATGCCGCGGAGAACGTCCCGTTTTCTGGTCGGTTGTCGAAGAAACAGCTTTAGCAGATGCTGAAATCGAATATATGGACAAAAAATCCACCAGCATTTATGTTGCATTCAAAATAAAGTCATCGAAAATCGATATTTTAAATGACGCATATTGCATAATTTGGACAACAACTCCGTGGTCACTTCCCGGAAACAGAGCAATCGCATATTCTAAGTATATAACTTACAGTTTGCTCGATATTTCCGGACGAAAAATGCTTGTCGCAAAAGATTTAGTCGAAGATTTTATCAAAACAACATCGCTTGATTATTCTTTTGTTACAGAAATCGACGGAAAAGATTTGGCAGGTACGATTTGCAGTCATCCGTTTTGCGATTTCGGCTACAATTTTGATGTTCCTTTATACCACGGTGAGCATGTAGAAACAGATTCCGGTACAGGATTAGTTCATACTGCACCTGAGCATGGTGTCGAAGATTTTGTTTTATGCCAGCAGCACAACATTCCTCTTCCCCAAACAGTCGGAGGCAACGGACTTTACTACGATCATGTACCTCTTTTTGCAGGAAAGCATGTTTTCAAAGTCGAAGAAGATATTCTAGGACAATTGTCTGCTGTTGATGCGTTAATTTTTAAAAGCACAATTACACACAGTTATCCGCATTCATGGAGATCAAAAGCTCCGTTAATATACCGTACAACTCCGCAGTGGTTTATCAGTATGGACAAAACTAACTTGCGCAAAAAAGCTCTTGCGGAAATAGAAAAAGTTACATGGATCCCGCATCAAGGTTACAATCGAATAAAAGCGTTTGTCGAAAATCGCGGTGATTGGTGTGTATCCCGCCAAAGAGTTTGGGGAGTACCGCTGCCTATATTCATAAACAAGAAAACAGGAGAACCACTGAGAGACATAGCAGTTATTAATCGTGTCGCTGATATCTTTGAAAAAGAAGGAGCCAATGCTTGGTTCTCTCGTAAAGCTCAAGATTTTCTCGGCGATAAATATTCAGCAGATGACTACGAACAAAATACGGATACAATGGACGTATGGTTTGAAAGCTCATCTACATATTCATACGTTCTGCGCGAAAATGATCCTTCTGTAACGGCAGATTTATATCTAGAAGGATCTGATCAACACCGCGGATGGTTTCAACACTCGTTACTAAATGCATGTGGTGTGTTCGGGAATTCTCCCTTCAAAGCCGTTTTGACTCACGGATTTATCGTTGATGAAAACGGTAAAAAAATGTCGAAATCGTTAGGAAATGTCGTAACTCTTGATGATGTCGTAACAAAGTGGGGCGCAGACATTTTCAGAATGTGGGTATCCAGCAGTGATTTTACGCAAGATCTTAAACTGGGCATCAATATTTTGAAACAGCTAGAAGATGTATATCGAAAATTACGCAATACTTTAAGATATATGCTCGGAGCACTCAATGAATACGATGAAAAAGTTGAAAATGTGCCTTATTCTGAACTACCGGATTTAGAAAAATGGGTATTACACAAATTAGCGGAAATCGAAAACGAACTTGATCAATGCATTAATAAGTACGATATAAATAAATATTTCTCTACATTATATATGTTTTGTGCAAATGATCTTTCTTCGTTTTTCTTCGATATCAGAAAAGATTGTTTGTATTGCGATCATAAAGATGATCCAAAGCGAAAAGCATATCGTATGGTTATGTATATTCTGTTCCAACATGTTGTACGGCGTTTAGCTCCTATCATGGTTTTTACGGCTGAGGAAGCCTGGTTAAGCTTTTGCAAAAA
>CAJOEB010000193.1 GCA_905233775.1 uncultured Alphaproteobacteria bacterium
TCATATATTCCGGATACAGATACAGAGACATTTTCAGCACCATCAACATCACGACGTACTATATTTGACGGTTCTATGTGGAGTACACAACCAATTCCAAGTTTTGAATGGAACACTACTCCGCAAGAGGAAACTTATGATTTAGACGGACCTTTGAGAAGTTGGGAGTTTTAAAAAATGCGATATTCTAAGATTTGCTATTGGATACTGGTATTGCCAATAATTTCTGTTGTTGAATTAATTGCAAATGATGATCAGCGTTACAATAATCAAGAAGAGTTAATCAATATTATTCATGATGAATCTGATGAATTTTTGCGAGAAGTGGATGAAGAGCTTAAACAAGTACCTAGGAAATCAACCACTTCTCAACAAATTGGACAAATACAACAACTTGAGAAAGAATATTAACTTAATCGAAAAAGAAATAGACCTTCCAACTTACAAAAGTAATCACAAATCCAAAAAACAATCAAAACAAAAATAGCTATCTGTCTCTGTAATAAATGATCAGAGCAGTGACAGCTCCACAAGTCAGTAAGGATAGTAAGTATCCCCAAAGCAGAATATGATCATCATGAATACAAGCATGAAAGATTGTAAACAATTGAATTACGTTAAATCCTGCAAAAGTTAGCAGTGATTGCCCTTGTGAATCTTTTGTCCTGTATATCTCAAGAGCTTGAGGGATAAATAAAAGAGCATTAATAAAAAGACCCGCACCAAATACAAATTCTATAAAATAATTTAAATAATAATTCATGACACTTTCCTTTTCTTTTATTCAACTATTAATAGAATATTTATTAAAAATAATAAAAGCAATACAAAAAAATATTTGTTGAAATATAAGTAAAATATTAATGGTTCTTATATCTTAAAAAGAGAATATTTTGATTATATTGTTTTGTTTGCGTCGTTAATTTTTTATTAATATTCAAATGATAATAAGAAATTATGAATATTTTTGATGAAATTAACTTATTTAATAATACAAACAAAGCGTTGAAACAGTGCTTTTTGTTTTTCTTTTTCGTTGCAGTATGCGGCTATATTTCTGTGATGGTATCATCTTGCCCGTATAATGATGATTATCCTAGATATATGGCTAATATTCATGTCGGAACAATTGCCGCAGCAAGACATATGACGTTTTTGTTGGAATTGTTGATGTATCTTTCTAATGTAGTTACTGATGCAGCGCCATTTACTCAGATTATATCATGTGCGTTATTGGCCTATTGCGCAGTTTTATGCCTGAAAATATTCAATATAGATATAAAAGATAGAATGGGTATAAAAGATAGATGGGCAATTGTTTGTTTTATTCCGATTATCATAAATCCATACATTTTAGAAGTCATGCTATACCGATTTGATAATATATTCATGACTATTCCGCTGCTTTTTGCGATTTTCTCTGCTTATTTGTCGGTCTTTAATAACAAAAGATGGTTATTTGCCCAAACTGCTTTGCTTGTTATCGGACTTCTTATGTATCAGGCCGCGATATCCGCATATTTTACAATATTTGTGTATTTATTCTTAAAAGAAATAATGACAGGCGCAAAACTAGCTGCTGTTATTTCAAAAATGCGTTATTGGTTTTTAACTTTATTGCTTACCGCATGTTTTTATATTCCGTTTGCACTTTCTCTGACATATTGCGTGCAAAATGGCGAGAGTGTGTTAATAATTCCTAAAAATTTTGAGAGCATAAGGATAATTGTTCATAATATCGCAAGATATTTTTCGATATTTTATACAGATTGGGCTTTAAGTGCTATTGGTCAGATTTTTCTTGCGATTATTACCGTATTTTTTATAGGTACAGTAGCAAAAACAGTAGAAAATACAAAGTCGATTGTGGCCGCAAGTTTTTCAGCGATTGTTGTGTTTTTTTTATTCCTTTGTCCTATTGGATTGTGTTTACTGGTTCGCGTAATATGTTTTGAAGGAAATGAATCAATACTTCCGAGGATTTTGTACACTATAGGAATACTGATTTCATTAATATTGCATGATACATATTTGCTTTTTAAATGTACCAAATATTCTGAAATCTTTTATAAATTTCTTTTGTCGAGCATAGTTGTATGGAATATTGTTTTCTCGAACTCTGTCGGTAATATAATTAGATGCTTACGAGAAGTACAGCAACATGTGTTTTATGACATATCGAAAGATATTTTTGAAATTACCAATGAAAATAAAAAAATAACTCGTGTTTGTGTTATTGGTTCTGTACGAACACAGGCAATGGCTAACTTTTTTAAACTGTATCCGATAATGGAAAGAATAATTCCGGAAAAATGGAGTGTACCAAGTTATAGCCAAATTGTTATGATGAATTCGGAATTCGCAAATATGTTTTGGAAGCATATTCCGGTTTGTGAAAGATATAT
>CAJOEB010000194.1 GCA_905233775.1 uncultured Alphaproteobacteria bacterium
ATAGTTTGTTATTGCTTGTGGGAGAACAAAAACGCAATTCCGATAAACAAGTAAGGTTATCGTTGAGGGCAGGAGAGCATATATCTAAATTAACGCCTGCTCAGCAAGAAAAAATTGAGAAAATATTGCAGGATAAACCTGAAGTTGTCATTAGCATAAAAGCTGCGAATGAGCTCAAACAAAAATTTGAGAAAGATAAAGATTACTCAGCCGAAAAGATTATGGAATATTTAATCTCTCAAACAAAGAAGTCATCTCATAGCAAAAAGAAAAGTAATGATTGGGACAAGGTGTTGGGATATTTTCCTAATGAAGAGAAAAGGGAGGTAATTAACCGAGTCTGCTTGTTCTTGGACAAATGGAAAGAAGCTAACTGCCCCGATGACTTTGATATAGCCCCAAAGAACGCCGCTAACGTAGACTAATTTTATTCACACAGAGACCTGCTTATCTTGAAAATAAAGTAGGTCTCAAGTTATATCTTTATTTTATTATGATATGAAAGTGAGGTGAAAAGTATGTTGGAATTACCTATTGGAATACAAAATTTTGCAATGCTAAGGTCAGAAAATTTTCTGTATGTAGATAAAACAGGAAAATTATTAGACTTAGTTATGAGAGGCCGTCGATATTTTTTATCTCGTCCGCGTCGTTTTGGAAAATCATTGACATTATCAACATTGGAGGCGATGTTCAAAGGTCAAGCGAATTTATTTTCCGGATTAGCCGCAGAAGAGTGGGTCAAGAAGCAATCAGAAACTCCATGTGTTGTTTTACGTTTTGACATGTCAACTCGTGAATTAGGAAGTACTGAAATATTTATACATTCATTAAAATCCATGTTGAAAAGAAAAGCCCTGAATTATGACATAGAAATTATGAGTGATACGTTAAACGATATGTTAGAAGAACTCTTAGAAGCCTTATATAAGAAGCGAGGGCAAATAGTCGTTCTGATTGATGAGTATGATAAACCGATTTTAGACAATATAGACAGCCTGCAAAAAGCTCAAGAAATGAGAGAAATTCTGCGCTCATTTTATACGGTTTTAAAAGGTTGCGATGAGTATCTAAAATTTGTCATGCTGACAGGAATTTCTAAATTTAGCAAAATTGGAGTATTTTCAGCGATGAATAATCTCGACGATATTTCTATGGACAGACGTTATGGCGATATGCTGGGATACACTCAAGCTGAACTTGAGAAATATTTTGCTGAATGGATAGACAGCACTTCAGAGCAGATGGGGATTGCGAAAGTAGAATGTCTGTGTCAGATGAAAAATTATTACGATGGATTTAGTTTTGACGGAGAGAAAAGAATTTATAACCCTTTTTCAATAATGCAATGCCTGAGTAAGGCGCAATTTGGGAATTATTGGTACGTGTCAGGTTCTCCGACATTTATTGTCCAATATATGAAAACACTTTCTATTTCTGATCCAGATCAATACCGTCATCTTGAAGTTCCAGAAGATTTTTTAGATTCGCACGAAATAGAATATTCAACGCCTGAGAGCTTCCTATATCAAAGCGGTTATCTAACAATCGAAAAACGGCAAGGCGATATTTTGACGTTAGACTATCCGAATGAAGAGGTTATGAGGTCAATCAATCGGATGTACTTAGATGACGTTTATCATGTAAAGCAGTATATAACGCTTGGAAATCAGATATGGCAGGCTTTATCAGCCGGAGAAATAGACAAGACTATTGCACTATATAATGAGGCATTGGCTGAAATTCCGTATGATGATTTTCCTAAACGTGATGAGTTCTGGTATCGATCCTTGTTCCTCATGCTTTTAAAAGGTGCTGGGATAATTTCTTATGCTGAAGTTCATACTTTTAAAGGCAGAGCGGATATAGTAATTCAGTTCAGGTCTCAAATAATAGTATTAGAGTTTAAGTTTGCCGTCAAAAAATCCGATGTGGATAAAATGCGATTGCTTGGCAACGCTCAGCTAAGAGATAGGGAATACGCTAAAAGTTATAAAGTGAGCGGAGTAAAAGTTATCGAGAAAGTTGTTGTAGCAAATGATGAAGAGCGTAAACTTATTGTTTGATAGTATAATTAGGCATGGGGTCATTTCTATTTGTTATAATATAC
>CAJOEB010000195.1 GCA_905233775.1 uncultured Alphaproteobacteria bacterium
TTTTTCTGGCTGTTTTCTGGGATTTCTTTTTTTTACATAAAAAAATCCTGTATCAGCAGTGCTGACCATCTTTACAGTCATAGTGGCAGACTTAGCCATGTCAAAACTCCATTTTCATGAAAACGATTGATTGTAGCACTTATAAAGAAAAAGTAAACTGAAATAAGTATGCTACGATATTACGTTGTAATTGTAATATTAATATAAACAGTGATATTAATATAAACATTAATATAACAATATTATTCTTAAGTATTAAGTATTATATTTTATTGTACTAAAATTATTGTGAAAGTCGTTTTTTGGTATTTTCTTTTGTGGTACTTTCAGATTCTGAAAATCAAACAAAGCAAAATGCCATTTTCGTTTTTCGCAATAATTCTGCTATTTTATTTTTTTTTACTTGTTTTTTGTTTTTAGGATCGTATTCTTTTTGTTTGTATCTACTTATTTTCCTCACTTTTATTTTTTTCATTTTTTCATTTTCTTGAGAAACATCAGAAACAATTTTTATAAAAACACGATCCTTCTATTTGTTATTTTTTATTTTTATTATTCCTTTTCTTTACTTCTTTCTTATTTCTTTGTTTTCTTTGCTTCTCGTACACGTTGGCGTTCTTGCTTACTCGCCTCTTCTCTTACTGTTTTAATTCTTTCAATTTGTTTCTGCTTTTCTAAAGTAGGTGACGGTGATCTTGAACTACTATTAAAGCGTGGTCTATCATTAGTTGATGACCTTGAACCAAATAATGTATGAGATTTTTTACTTTTACTTGAACTATCAGTTGAAGATAACTCTAAGGACGTATCTGTATCTGATACCGAAATATCGGTAGTTTCTGTTACTGATAAATTCCCATCTTCTGAAGATGGACTACTAATTCTTGATAAATCTGCCGGAGCAGTGGCCGACAATTCTCCATCGTCTGATAAAGAAGATAAATCATCTGTATTAGAAGAATTAGCCGGCACAGTTGCTGTTGTTAATGCTAAGCTTTCTTCACTTGCCGATAAATTTCCATCTTCTGAAGATGGGCTACTAATTCTTGATAAATCTGCCGGAGCAGTAGCTGACAATTCTCCATCGTCTGATAAAGAAGATAAATCATCTGTATTAGAAGAATTAGCCGGCACAGTTGCTGTTGTTAATGCTAAGCTTTCTTCATTATCCTCTGTCGCTTCTGTTTGATCAGAATTATTTGTTGAGGACAAGTCATCAGCCGTCACCGGAAAATCTGATGATACAGTAGATGACAAACTTGGATCTTCTGTTGTAGTACTGCTACTATCAGCAAAAGACGATATATCTGCTTCTTCACCGTTACTGGTACTGGATGTTAAATCTAAGCTTGACTCACTATTATTAACAGTGGTTGTTTCTTCATTAGCTAATTTTTCAACATCTGTTGCGCTTACAAGTCCATTTGATAGTGCAATAAAAAAAACTGTGGCAATCGATAATCTGGTAAACATTTGTATTTTTCCTTTCTTGACTAACTTAAAAAACAAAATACCATATATAAGTTAATATAAAGTTAAATAACAAAGAATTTTTTCAAAAAAAACAAGCTATTGCCTTTTCTGTAAAATTTAAAAAAATAAGTGAGTATAAGTGAGGAAAAGAGTTAATCTGCCAATTGATGTCGTACACCGTACCTGTTCAATAGTTTTCTTGTGAAAAAGTATATCTGATGTTAGTATATTTTTCTGGATTTTCGGAAATTGAGAAAAATGCAAAAGCCTTTATTTATTCATTACAGAGAAATAATAGAAGATTTTATAAAAGATTTAGTGGCAGATAATAATAGTAGTGTCAATTCTATATCAGTTGATCCTCCGAAAGATGAATTCTTTGGGGATTTCTCAACAAATATTGCAATGGTTTTAGCAAAAAGGTTGAAGAGAAATCCTATTGAATTGGCTGAAGAAATTGCGGTAAAAATGCAAAATCATCAAGATTTTGTCGATGTTACCGTAAAAAAGCCGGGATTTATTAACTGGAATATTCCTCAAACATTATTGAAAGAGCAAATACGCGAAATTTCAGATAAAAATTACGGAAAATGTGATCTTGGTAAAGGCATTAAAGTAAATATCGAGTATG
>CAJOEB010000196.1 GCA_905233775.1 uncultured Alphaproteobacteria bacterium
ATTTGAATTGTAAATTCATCTTTATAATGTCCTTATCATATCTATTATATATATATTGACTTTAGCAAATATCGGTTAAGATTATGATAACAATTTTCCTTGTTTATCAGACTTTATATAAAAATCAAAAATAATAAAAATCAAAAACAGTATTTTATAGCATATAACTGTCAAGATCCCAAAATATTACAAAATATATTACAAAATGACTTTTGCAAGAGATCTTGTTTTAACATAAATAAGTTAACATAATAAATTTACTTTCAAATCAGACTATAATAGTTCTAGAATAGTTTTAAATTAAAATCATACTAAAATACAAAATATAATTGTAATAGATAACCGCAAAAGTTGTTTTAGCAGTATTGTTGAATAATTTTTCAGTTATAGGTTCAGAAAATCAAACCAAAAAGATACTAGCTAACTAAAAGGATACTAGCCATACTATTCCTACCTTTTTTACTAAGGTTCTAGACTAGAATAGGTTGATAATCTGAGCAGAAATGCTAAGATATACCAATAAAAAACAGATACATAAAACATACACACATTTCAGAGAACAAATTTCGTCAAATATTGCGGTTATTTTGTGCGGATTTGACATCGACTCAGATAACGGAAGTGGTGTAAATTAATCGCAACACTATCAACCGTATTTTACAACTTTTACGCACTAGAATATTGAAGCTTACGGAAGAAAAGTCATATTTTGAAGCAGGAGAAATCGAAGTAGACGAATCGTATTTCGGAGCCAAAAGAGTTCGAGGCAGACGATGTCGAGGAGCCGGAGGCAAGACGAAAGTTTTTGGCATGAAGAAGCGTGGAGACAATGTTTACACGCAGATAGTAAACAATTGCTCGGCAGCTGAACTTGTTCCGATAATAAAAAATTTTGCTCCAAGCGATTCAACAATTTACAGCGACGAATGGAGGACTTATGATGGCCTTGTAAATGCAGGCTACAAAAAGCATTACAGAGTCACTCATAGTGAAGACGTTTTTGCGAATGGCAGGGCTCACGTTAACGGAATTGAGAACTTTTGGGGAGTTGCGAAAAACAGGTTAGTGAAAATGAGAGGTATTACATATGAAAAATTTAACCTACACTTGAAGGAAACAGAATGGCGTTTTAATCATCGTCATAAAAATATTTACAAATTGTTATTAACCAATCTCAGATCTTATCCCCTATAATCTAGTCTAGAACCTTTACTAAAATATTATGACGTTTAATATAAAAATACATTTTTCAAGATATTAAATGTCTTGCGAAAATCGAAAACGACATTTTTGAGATATCTAATCTTCAAGGACTATAAATATCCAAAAACTTACTTTTGTAAGACATCTATTATTCTTTTTTCCCCCCCCCATTTATTATTTCCGCATTAACCAACTTCTAATATATCATCAAAATGCATTACTATCTTTATTCCTTGTTACTGGTGCAGGAAAAAGTCCCGGTTTCGGTGCAATAACAACTTGATATAGAAAAAAACAATCACACTTCTGATGATCTTTTATTATCCCTGGTTCTAATATATAAAATCCTAATTGTTTTTTATAATCGGGATATTTTTTGTTTTTTCTATAACTGCATTCAATAAGCAAACGTTCATCATTATCTTTTGTACAAACTAAATCAGGATGTATTGATTGAATTTGAGACATAGTCTTAGTTGATATTTTGAAGCAACCTTTATCTAAGCCAGATGGTGATACCGCATTAGAAGATCCTGTATTAGCATAGCAATCTTGAAATTGATAATTATCTTGACTAACTCTTTTTACCCAATAACATTCCATATTATAGTAAACTCCAAATTTACCTTTAAACATTGAAGTTGTATGAAAGAAATTAAGACAACTGGCATAAGCTATTTGTTGAAAATCACTGTATATTAATTGCTTATTTTCCCGCGTATTTCCTAATTGCTGAATCATACCGGCAGCAAGATACGCAGATGATTTTATTTTGTCCTTTAACTCATAATAACGATAATGATCGTTCACAAAAAACAGAAGACTGATTAAAACCGGAATAGAAAATGCAAATTCAATTAATACTCCTCCACGATTGGTGAAATGAAACTGATTAAATT
>CAJOEB010000197.1 GCA_905233775.1 uncultured Alphaproteobacteria bacterium
AAACACTACCTGTCTCATCAGGTTCTGAACTTTTTTTTGGATCTGCAATATCACTTGATTTTGTGTCTTGTCCTTTATTTTGAGTAGTAAGATCTACTGATATACCAGCATCAGCATAAAAACTTTCTGTCTCTGCAATATGGCTATTATCTATTCCCGTAAGTTCTTTTTTATACTTTTGCCCTTCTTCAGAGCTAGAATCTATAGGATTCTTTAACGGGTTATCTGCAGAAAATATATTATCAAAACAAACCATTCCTACAAGAAAAGATGCAAATATAATTCTTTTATACATTATTTTTCTCCTAAGTTTACAATATACAATTCATAATAATGTGTTTTAATAAAAATTACAATCGATGGTTGTTATTTTTCGATTTTTAAAGTAGTTATTCACTAAATATTCTCTTAGTTAAATTAAAAATTAGTTTTTTACAAAAAAATAAAATTATAATTTTATCTTTTTATAGTATTAAGTATGTCATAAAGATTAATTCTATATTATCTAAAATCTGAAATTTCAGAATTAAAAAAAATACAAAAATTTTATCAAAAATGCTTGACAAAATATTTTTTTTATTGTATACTATAAAATAGTTTATGAAAGAAAGGAAAGAAAAATGAAAGATTATAAAAAATATTTAGTTTGTGCATCTATTATTCTAGTTTTAAATGGATACATATCAGCAACAGATATGAAAGTTGATCATGAAGCGCTTACAAGAGGAATAAGTCTAATTGAAGATGCGCAAACACGTTTAGATAGAGCCAAGGAATATATAGATAAAAGAGAATACATAAATGCTGTAAAATCATTAGTGAATGCTTTTACAAAACATGGAGAATTAAGACTCAGTGCTTATACTAGTAGTAGACAATCGGAATATATTATTCGTCTTTATTGGTCAATAGCTTGCTATTTAGCAGACTATCAGAATCAAAATGGTTTGCACTATACAATATTGGATAAGATTATTGCAGATGAAAGTAGTAATTCTTGGATAAGTCAAATTCGTTGTCTTTCAAAGTTACTTAGTGGTTTTCATAAAGTACGTACTTATTCAGTTGGTTATTCATCAAAATCAAACCATAGAATAGATGAGAAAGAATGGTTAGCAAAGTCTAGTAATGCTGAAAATTTACGAGAAGCTATTGAGATATTAAAACCATTTATTACAAATCTAGGTCATGCATCTACAGAAAAAGATGGAGTAGGGGAATTAGTTAAACATTATTTAACATTGCTTGATACAACAGATAGATCCTCTATTAATAAGTTTACATCCATTATTCCATGTGGAGATTTAAGAGATCCTGCGGAAATATGTAGGAGAGTAGATGCGTATACAAGATATTATACTATAATGGCTCTTGAATCTTTATCCTTGACAGCAGGATATACCTCATCTGATGAAGATTATATGATATCTATTTTAGCTCCATTTAACAATACAGATTCACTATACTCTTCTTTTTTAGACAAGTATCAACAAAAAAGAATTCAGCAGCTAATTGAAAAATATAAGGATAAACTTGAAACATTATCTAAAGAATTAGAGGAGACAGATAGTGTTTTGAGTATGAGTGATTTAGAATCAGTAGCAACTCATATGCCTGAGCCTTCAAGTCAGTCATCTTCTTCATCGACATCTCATTCAGACAGAAAAAGCAGATCTTCTGACAGAGTTCCTCCTCCGCCACCTCCAAGAGGATTAAAGAAACCATTGAAAAAAACAGTACCTTCTCCTTCACCATTGCAGTTATCTGATGCACTAACTGAAACTGATGCAGAAGAGAATTACGACGATCATACTTCAGTAAGACCGGAACCATTGCGTCCATCTGATTTAGTATCGACGAAATCTAAGAAGTCAACAAAATCCTCGACTACACGCTCAAGAACTGGATCAGACAGAGCAAGCCGTACTCCGGGATCTTCAGTTCCTCCTCCGCCACCACTGTCGTCAGGATCGGTTCCACCTCCTCCACCTTTGCCAGATAAAGATAAAACTCAAAGTCAGGAAAAGAAAGGTGGAAAAGTCACTGCATCTGATGAAAGCAGAGATCAAAAAGTTGTAGAAGGTCATGACAATTTGTTATAACTAAAAAAAGTTCAAAACCCAGATAGTCCTGATGCAAAAAAAGATAAGAAGAAAAAAGCCCAAAATACTCCACAAGGTGGAATGATGGGAGAACTAGCTAAGGTACTACAGCAAAGGAGAGGAGCAATAAGCGGTAGTGATAATGACAGCCAAGCTTCTGATGATAGTTTCCTTGACGATGATGATTAGATAATTTTTTTTTATAGGTTCTTGATTATATAATTTCTTTGAAATAATAGTCAGGAACCTAACCTATAATTTTAAAAACTCAACATATTTCATAAATTTTTCCTTATTTTTTTGGTAAGAGAATATTCTTGGATTTGAGAATGCATTAATAGCTGAATTACGAAGCAATACATTTGATTTAGTTTAGCGATTTTTAAAATCGTTTTCAAGTTTATTTCATTTTGCAAGATTTTTTTGATATCTTTTTACTTGTTTAAGTGTAATATTAGGCGATTTTACTCTAATGAATTCGTTATTTATCTCTCTTAATTTCAGAGAACATTGACAACTTATTCTGCGCCATTCAACAACTTTATCTTCCGTAATTTCACAGAGTTCTATTCATCCAATAGGATATACAAAATATAATTAAGTGCATTGCGAAAGTCTAAAATGGCATTTAGAAGGCGCTGATTATCAGTATATAAAAAATGCATAAATGACTTTCGCAAGACATCTATTTAAAGTAACTAACGTATCTAATGCAATTATCCTTTTTTTCATCGGGTCTTGACTAGTATCTGTATAGAAGATACGGTGAAGAGCGATGAAGTATAGTAGATTGAGCAAATATAAGATAAAAAAAAATAATAGAATGTTTTAGTGAGGACATAACGGCAAGTTCAGTAGCAAAAATCTTGAAGATAAATCGCAATACAATTAACGCATACTACAATCGATTTCGAGAATTGATTTTTGAATATTCTCTGAAAGAACAAAAGCAAGAAATAGGGGAATTTGAGTTAGATGAAAGTTACTTTGGAGCCCGTAGGATCAGAGGAAAACGAGGACGAGGAGAGGCCGGAAGGACGCCTGTTTTCGGAGTAACGGTCGTTCCCAA
The DNA here is from genome assembly GCA_905233775.1 of uncultured Alphaproteobacteria bacterium. GTDB lineage: Bacteria > Pseudomonadota > Alphaproteobacteria > UBA3830 > UBA3830 > BNWE01. Next base: position 3,172 of record CAJOEB010000197.1, read on the forward strand.
TTGCTCTCGAGAAGAATTGAGATTATTCAGAGAAAAATTCTCAAAGGATCAACGATTCATACCGATGGTTGGAAGGCTTATGATGGTCTGATCTGGAACGGCTCAATCACTATCGATGTCTTCCAGCATGAAAATGAATGTGCACGAGGAAAATCCCATGTTAACGGTATAGAATCATTCTGGAGCTATACAAAAAGACGTCAATGGCTTAAGTGATGAAAAGTTCCTGGTGCATTTAAAGGAGACTGAGTGTAGATTTAATCATAGAAAGGAAAATTTTTTTTGAGGGGGGGGATCTTGTAACTTCCTTCTTTTGGCAAAAGAAAAAAAAGATACTAGTCTAGACCCTTTTCATATTTCAGCGCATTCCAATTGACATAATTTTTCTTGCAACAGAAAACAAGAAAAGAACAAAACAAAGAATACAAAAATTACTATAACATAAATTTTAGCTAATGATTAGTTTTTTTTATAAGATATTCTTATAACAACATCACTATGCATTTATCCATCTATGATTTCATACAATAGCCAAGTTGCACTCATGGATGATCTTTTTCGTGCAAATACCCATGTATCAATACGCTTATCAACAAAATCCGAATCGCCTTCCAATACAGTACCGTTTCGATCTTTCAAAACATTACTCTGTTCTGTAACAAATTTTACGGTTATAAAAGCGTCATCATCATTGACCGATGAATCTATAACCTCTGCGTTCATAAATCGAACAAGAATGCCCTCCAGTGTTTCACCG
>CAJOEB010000198.1 GCA_905233775.1 uncultured Alphaproteobacteria bacterium
TTATACAGCTTTCAGGAGAAGATAAAGAAAAAATTCATGCGGTAGATGATACTATTGTCGTAGTTGAAGGAAGTGAATACCAAGTTCCTGTTAGATATTATCAGTTCGGGGAGCAACAAAGCAAAGATTTGATGATATTTGTTCATGGTGGCGGTTGGACTCATGGAAATTTAAATACTCATGATTATTTATGCAGAAAATTAGCAAAAATCTTAGAGATTGATGTCGTTTCCGTGGATTATAGGTTATCTCCTGAACACCCATATCCGGTACCTTTAGACGATGTTTTGAGCGTTTATAAAAATTACGTTTCTGATGCGAAATATGATCGTCTTTTGATATGTGGTGATAGCGCAGGAGCAAATTTATGTGCGGCATTGTGTGCACGAATATATGAAAATGAGTTAAAAGCACCTTATGCACAAATTCTGCTTTATCCGCCTCTTTCTAACAACTTTGAAAATGGTTCATATAAGGCATTTGGGACATGCGTAGCATTATCAAAAGAAGCTACTATGAGATTTTTTACAAACTATGCAGGAAAAGATTGTACAGATGAATCATTAAAATCTAATGACAAGATTTTTCCGCTATTGAGAGACGATATAACTATTTATCCTGAAAAAACAATGATAATTTCGGCAGGATACGATGTTTTGCTTGATGATCAAATTGAATTTGAAAAAAAATTGAAAGAAGGCGATAAAAATGTACTGCAAGTAATAAATAATGGAGCTTTACACGGATATATGTCATATGGTCGTTATTACGATGATTTGGTCACGGAAAATTGTGAGAAGATTAAAGCATACATTTATGGAGACAGTAAATAATTAAAAGTAATTAGTAGGTCTGTGAAAATTTGTGTTTAGTATAAATATTAGTATAAATATATGTAATATAAAAGTATAAATCTTTGAGAGAGAAGGCATTCGCTTTCTCTCTTTTGTATATATAAGTTTGTATATATAAAGCAGAAATTAAGTTTTTTTATCATTTCCTTAACTATTTTTTCGATAAAATATTATTGTTTTTTTGAAGGAAAGATTTTTATGCAAATATCATTCAAACCATTCTCTAACAGTAGTAAGAGTGCCCACGGGGGGGGGTAGTAGGACTACTATATAATAGGCTATCAAGATATTGTAAATGGAAATCCAGGTGTTTTTGTAGCTATTTTCAAAGACTGTTTTTACGCGATAATCCCATATTATATTGTGGCTATTCAGGTGGTATTCTCATTGAGTTTGCATTTTCGATACCGATTTTAATTATCATTCTTCTATTTGCTTCGGATCATTACCGATTTTATGAATTAAAGAATAAGCTAAGAGGCAGTGCCTATTTAGCTGCAAGTATGGTTCAACAGTTAAATAATACAAAAACTAATAAACAAATAACCTCATTTGATTTAGCTCGAATATCTTTCGCAAGTTGTTTAAACTTATTTTATAACAACTCTATGTTTGATCCTTTTCCCATTGGTATGTACTATGACATTGATTATTACTACGTGAAGCGAATAAACAGCGATAGCTATAACTTCCAAGTATGTTATGGTTCAACTAGTATAGGTCATTCACCAAATGAAATGAGTAAAACTTGTGAATTGGTTACGGTCAAAACGTTAGCTGAGATACAAGAATATGATCCCAATTTAGCTTGCGAAAAAGATGGTGACGAAAAATTATTACTTGAATGCTGTTATAGAAAAAGAAAATTGGGTTTATTTAATATAAATCATCTTGGATTTTTTCTACTAAATCCGAAAACAACGACAACAAGAGCCGGTCCCAGCAATAATTTCCTTGTTTATCATTTAATTATCGTACCAAAACCAGGATTATTTCCAGGAAGAAATGAATAAATATAATGAATAGAGCTATTGCGAAAGTCATTTTATGCGTTTTTTGTGTACTCATAATCAGCGTCCTCCAAATGCCATTTTCGACTTTCGCAAGATACCTAATAAATATATGGTAATTGAAATATTATTATTTTTTTTACAAATGTTAGGTAATAATTGTTTGTATTAATAATGGAGATTACCATGCAATCATCATTCAAATTATTCTGTAAGAGCACCTACGGGGGGGG
>CAJOEB010000199.1 GCA_905233775.1 uncultured Alphaproteobacteria bacterium
TTAGCAACAAATACTCCTATAGTCATAGGAGGAAAAACAATTGGAACAGTAGGAAGAGAATGGCTAAAGCTGTTAAGCATGAGACACTGGGCTACAAAAACGGCGGGAAGTAGGTATGTGGTTCCTAAGGAAGGAGCATCAGATCGTACTGTGAATAGTGCTTTAACAATACTGGCTTCTGTTAGTGAACCTGATTTACAAAACTATATTCAGCAGGAAAGTAGCGCTTTTGCTATGCTTAGAGGCGCAAAAAATGATGGTTTTCATGAAGGTATGCAGGCAGGTATGCAGGCAGGAGCCCTAGAGCAAGCCAAAAAAACTGCCGTAGCCTTGATTGGTATGGGAATGGATAATGAACATATACAACAAGCAACAGGATTATCCTTAGAACAAATAGAAGCTTTAAGAACTGCAGGATAATTTTTTCTTTATACCATTTAATAATATAATGTCCTTTTCTTTTTTCCCTTTAAAAATCAATAGAAAAGGGCATTATTGCTACAAGTATATGAATAACAATATAAAATAAAATCTATAATTTATGTATGAAGTAACTCCTATATATCATAATAATGATATTTTTTCTTACTTATACTCTGGACATTGAAGTAAATTACGTTAATATATGTTAGCATTCATTGGTGCAGTCATATTATTGTTGTTGTTTTGCCCAGGTAGCTCAGTTGGTAGAGCAGAGGACTGAAAATCCTCGTGTCGCTGGTTCGATTCCGGCCTTGGGCACCATGTTTTATTTATCATAGAACAAGGAAATACTGTACTATTGGATAGTTCGAAATAATTTAGGAAATTTTATCCATAAAAATATTGATTAATGTAAAGGTATGTCATGCGCCTAAAAGATATAAAAACAAAATCTCCTGCTGAGTTACTGGCATTTGCTGAAAGTTTGGAAATAGAAAATGCGTCTGCTTTAAAACGCCAAGATTTGATGTTCGCAATTCTAAAAAAAATGTCAGAAAACGAAGTTGAAATTTTGGGTGAAGGTGTGCTTGAAGTACTTCAAGATGGATTTGGTTTTTTGCGTTCTCCTGAAGCTAATTATATTGCCGGATCTGATGACATATATGTTTCGCCATCTCAAATTCGTAAGTGTAGCTTAAAAACGGGTGATACGCTTGAAGGTGTCATCCGTTCTCCACGTGAATCTGAACGATATTTCGCAATGTCTAAAATTAATCATGTTAACGGAGACCCTCTTGATATTGCAAAACACAGAATAAATTTCGATGATCTGACTCCTTTATATCCCGATTCAAAATTAACACTTGAAATAGATTCTCCTGACGAAAAGGACTTTACAAATCGTATTATTGAAATAATTTCACCACTTGGAAGAGGACAGCGTGCATTAGTTGTTGCTCCTCCGAGAACAGGAAAAACGGTTATGCTTCAGAATATCGCAAAAGCGATAACGACAAATTCTCCTGAAGCTTATTTAATTGTCCTTTTGATTGATGAACGTCCGGAAGAAGTTACTGACATGCGTAGATCTGTAAAGGGCGAAGTTGTCAGCTCAACTTTTGATGAAGTTCCGATAAGACATGTTCAAGTTGCAGAAATGGTTATAGAAAAAGCGAAAAGATTAGTAGAACATAAAAAAGATGTTGTAATATTGCTTGATTCTATAACAAGATTAGCTCGTGCATACAATACAGTTTGTCCTTCGTCCGGAAAAGTTTTAACTGGAGGTGTTGATGCAAACGCATTACAACGTCCAAAACGAATTTTCGGAGCCGCAAGAAATATAGAGGAAGGTGGATCACTGACAATCATTGGTACGGCATTAGTTGAAACAGGTTCAAGAATGGACGAAGTAATTTTCGAAGAATTTAAAGGAACTGGTAACTCTGAAATCGTTTTGGATCGAAAATTGTCTGATAAAAGAATATTCCCGGCAATTGATATAACAAGATCCGGTACTCGTAAAGAAGAACTACTGGTTGATAAAGCAACATTATCGAAGATGTGGGTACTACGCCGCGTCCTTATGCCTATGGGACCGAATGATGCGATGGAATTTTTGCTTTCGAAGATGAAAACAGC
>CAJOEB010000200.1 GCA_905233775.1 uncultured Alphaproteobacteria bacterium
AGAACCTTTATTTAACGCAATTATTGATGCTCTAAATAATGCGATTCATTTAAACATTTTTATGTCACCTGAAGCTTTTAATCCAATATTAGAAAAAGCCCTTGCAGGAGTTACAAGTGATCGAAAACTACTTGAGAAAATTGCAGATGGGCTCTCCGTAATGAACAAGCAAGCGGAAATTCAGAGAGATAAAAAGGGAAACATTGTTTACGACAAAGCATCCAAGGATACTGAAATCGTGAAATATGATGAAAATATCGAAGATTATATGAAACGGGAAGTTTTACCTTTCGTCCCTGATGCGAAATACTTCTTTGAAGAAGATTTATCAAAAAAGAAGCCAGTAATAAAAACTGGAGCAGAAATTCCGTTTACTCGATACTTTTATAAGTACAAAAAACCCGAAAGTAGCGATAGTTTAGCGCAAAAATTTAATGAACTTGAAAAACAAGTTAATGCTAAAATCTACGAACTGTTCAATTCATAAGGTGCGGTCATGAGCAGGAAAATGAAAGACAGCGGAATTGAATGGATTGGCGAAATACCTGAGGAGTGGGGAGTAAGAAAAATAAAAAACAGTTTTATAATCATATCAGGAAATGGATTCCCAATTGTAATACAGGGACAAGAACAAGGGGATTATCCTGTTTGTAAAGCAAGCGATATCAGTATAAATAATGGAAAAATAATTTTTGGCTCAGACAATTATATAACACAAAAACAAAGTATAGCGTTTAATATAATTCCCAAAGGAAGTGTCGTTTTTCCAAAAATTGGAGAAGCAATGAAGAAAAATAATCGGGCACTTTTAGGAGTTGATGCCTGTCTTGATAACAATTGTCAAGGATTGGTGCCTTTATGTATGAATAAAAAATATTCTTTATATATGCTGTCATGTATTGATATGTTCTGGTACGATAATGCTGGAACAGTGCCTTGCATAAATAATCTTAGATTTTCTAATAGTTATATTCCATTTCCTCTACTTTCAGAACAACAAAAAATTGCATTGTTTCTTGATAAAAAATGTTCGGAAATAGATAGCTTGACTGCAGATATTCAAAAGCAAATCGAAATTTTGGAACAATATAAAAAATCCGTTATTACAGAGACTGTAACAAAAGGCTTAGATCCAAATGTAAAGATGAAAGATAGTGGAATTGAATGGATCGGAGAAATACCTGAGGAATGGGAAGTAAGAAGATTAAAACAGTGTATAATTGGAATATCGGACGGGACTCACGGAACTTTTCAAAGAGTAAGTAGCGGTAAATTATTGCTTAGTGCCAAAAATGTTTTTGAAGATGGGATCCATATAAATGAAAATGAAAGTATGATTTCTGAAAATGATCATAACTTAATAACATCTAATGGATTTCCGAAGAAAAATGATATACTTCTATGTTGTGTTGGAACTGTTGGTAGATGCTCACTATATCCTTTTGAGGAACCTATAGCCTTTCAAAGAAGCGTAGCTATGCTGCGTAGCAATTGTGATGTAATTGCTTATAGGCTTTTGTTTTATTGTTTGCTGTCTGACAGCGTTTTGACGCAAGAAAGGTTGATAACTAATAAATCTGCGCAAGAGGGGCTATATCAAGGGGCCATTAAAGAGCTTCGTTTATGTTTGCCTAAAAATACAGATGAGCAAATTTTGTTAATATCGTATCTTGATTCAAAATGCTCTAGACTCGATGAGTTGATAAGATTAAAGAATCAGCAACTTGAGACGCTTGCGCAATATAAAAAGTCTCTAATCTACGAATACGTAACTGGAAAGAGGGAGTTAAATTAATGACACAACCTATCTTAATAAACGGAATAGATGAATATACGAAATATATATGTAAGTTAAATTATGGTGATAAAACAGACGAATACCTTAGACGAAAAGTTTTTCTTTTTCGTGGTCAACCGAATGTAGATTACGAACTTCTTCCCTCTTTGGCCAGATATAACAAATATAAAAAAGAGAAAAGTGGTAGAATTATCATCCGAGATTTTTTGTTACATGAAATAGAGCGGAATTTAATTGAAAACGCTAAATTCAGACTTCCTAATGTG
>CAJOEB010000201.1 GCA_905233775.1 uncultured Alphaproteobacteria bacterium
TTTCTCAAAGTAATAACAACAAATGATCGTTGTTTATTGAAAAAACGTTATTGCTTTTTAAGCTTATAATTCTACAGAAATGGCTTTCTGGTAATTTTAATGCTAAAAAAGAGGGATGAGACTGTTTATTTTCGAAAAATTCGTCCTTATTGATGATCAAATCCCATATTCCGGCCCGCTGGATATCTTCTTTTGTAGCAATTCGGAAGATTCTGCGGTCGAATACATGCTCGCCGACCTCTTGCATGAGAAATTTTCCGTTTCTGTATTCGAGATAAGTCATGCGCCTGCGATCAATCACGCCGATTTTGAAGCCATGAACAACAACCTCAAGATCTCCTCGATTCGGTATGTGGATTTTGTACGGTTTTTGCGTCATGATTCCACCTCTGAACTTTTATGCCAATTGTTTTCTATTTTTATTTGATCTTCCGGACGAACGCCATAATCGTATCTATGTGGATTTTCTTTATTTACACATAAACAAATATCGGATTTCGCTAATTCAATTGTTACGTTTTCCAAGTCAGCTTCTTCAATCGTCCATGCCCATAGTTCATCCGTCACTTGCTCTAATTTTCCTCGATGATTACTCTCTTCAATCCAATCTTTTAAACTTATTTTTTGAAACACCTCGTATTTTAGATGATTTTCATTGATAAAGTTGATCGGGTATATTTCTCGTAAATGACCGTCTGAACAAAGATCACAAAAGCTACTTCTCCAGCTTGATATACGTTGTATTATATCAACATGTTTATTGTTGTATGCTTTCCCAACAATGTCATCATAATTTCCACCAACAATTCCAGAATGATAGAATGTTTGATTATGTACAAATGGAAATTCGTAAAAAAAACCGTAACTGGGTGAAAGGAGTTTACATATTTTTATAGCTGTTTCCCATTTTAATTTATCATCTAATATTTGATTATATGCTCCGAATGTACATGAATCATCATATTCTTTTTTACTAATATACGCTTCTACAATTTCTCCACCACATGGCAATAAAACATCATTCTTATCAACCCAATATCTTAATTCTAAGCTATTAATTAGTAATGGATTTTCTAGTTGCTTATGAACTGTATTTACAAAACTATTATATTTTACATATTTTTTATTTTTTGGTGTACATGCTCCTTCCGTAAATCTATAATTTAACTTCTCAGAAAAGCCAACTAAGATATCAAGCCATTCTTCTAATATATCTGCTGAAAAAGATTTTATTTTGAAAATACTACACAAGCTACTTTTTAGATTAATATTTTTGATGGAAAATACGCTCATTATTTGTCTCCTGGTTTTACAACTTTTGCGATACCTTTGAGTTCATCAGGCATATACTTGTTTTGAATTTTCAATAGCTTTCCCTGAAGAAAATCTACAGTTTGTGATTTCGATTTTACTTCGACCATATCCAGCTTACCATTGACATGAACACCTGTAACATCAGGTCTTTGATTTGTATTAACTTTTCCTTGGGTTATCTTTTTTAAAGAAGTATCCATGTACACCTCTTTAATGTCTGATTGCTTACTTATTTTTATTGCTTCTCTCATTGATTGATAATCATGCCCAGAAGTACCTGTGACTTGAGCTTTTCCATGAATTTTAGCTTTTCTCGTTAACCATTCATTTCGTGTTAATAAATTCCTTTGGAATTGAGCTTGAAGAGCAGCTTTTGAACCCGCAACAGCTTTTTGCATTCCGCCTAAGGCAAGAGTTGAGGCAGCATCGATACCCAAACTTCCAACAAATTCAGTCCCTGAAATTCTGTCGTAAGAGTAATCTATCGCAGGTCCGACAATTGGAATGAATCGCGCGCATCGCTGGACGTCGTCTTCTCCTATTTTGGTTAACTCTTCTTGCCTTAACCTTTCCAAACGATTCTTTGGAGAGTTTATTTGTTCAATAGAAACTGGAACACCTACCATAGGAGCTGTTATCGGAGCTGATTTTGAGAAACCTTCCCCGTTTGCAAATCGTACTTGTGCTATGTATTCGGCTTCAATAATATCTCTTTGCCGTT
>CAJOEB010000202.1 GCA_905233775.1 uncultured Alphaproteobacteria bacterium
CATGTTTGGGTTCATTTTCAATCTCCTTTTATCTGACACATATATTATAGTACGCCTTTCAATGCTTCGAACATAAATTTTTTCATAAATTTCATAAAATTATTCTTTATAAAACTAATTACTATTTATAAATTATAAAACTGAAAAAACTAAAAACATCCGAATATAGAGTGCATTAATATAGCTACTACTAACGTAAAAGTCGGAACAATAAGTCCGACAACAAATAAATCCTTATACGAATCCTTATGAGTTAATCCGCAAATTGCCAACAATGTTATCAGAGCACCATTGTGAGGCATCATATTTAAGCTTGCCGATGCCATCGATACTATTCTATGCAACATTTCAGGATTTATTCCCGTGGCATTGGCCATTTCCAGATATTTAGCTCCCAACATCTCAAGTGATATGCTCATCCCGCCGGAAGCTGATCCTGTTATTCCACTTAAAATGCCTGTTACAAAAGAGCTCGATATAAGCGGATTTCCTGACGACATATTAAGAACATAGTCGCGTATTATCGCAAATCCCGTTAAACTGTTTATGACTGCTCCGTATCCTACGACCGATCCTGTATTAAATATCGGAGCAAGCGAGTCTACTGCGCCCATATTCAAGCATTTTGTTATCTCGATTTTTCTGAAATGCATTGCAATCAGAAATATAATTGACGCAAAAAGCGCAACAATAATTGCCCAATTTCCGGCAACAGTTTTCAATGATGTTGCTCCGTACTTTTTTTGAGCCAAATATGATGTATCGATATTAGAAAATATGTACGCCACGCAAATGTAATTGAGCAAAATAACAATAACTATTGGAGTAATCGCTAACCAAAAGTTCGGAAGGTTACTGTTGGCAACATTCATTACATTATCGCGATGATTTCCATATCCTTCTTTTGCTAAACGAGCTTTACTGAGCTGATATTTGAACCACAACATACCTAATACAAACATAATGGCCGAACAAATCAATCCAATTCCGGGAGCTGCAAATGTATTTGTTCCGAAATACTGCGACGGAATAGCGTTCTGTATCGCAGGAGTTCCAGGAAGCGAAACCATGGTAAATGTGAATGATCCGAGACCTATAGCACCGGGAATTAATCGCTTTGGCGTTTGCGATTTTTTAAATAATTCAACAGCAATCGGATACACAGCGAACGCGACAACAAAAAGCGAGACCCCTCCGTATGTGAGAACAGAGCAAGAAAGGACTACTGCTAAGATCGCATTTTCTTCTCCGATTTTTTCGGAAACATAATTCGCAATTGCTCGAGCGCTACCGGAACTTTCCATAAGTTTTCCGAAAATTGCACTCAACAAAAATAGAGGAAAATACGCAGTCGCGAATTCTCCCAGTTTTACCATGAATATTTGCGTATAGTTAGCAAGAAGAGGTTCTCCGAAGTTGATAAGGACAGTAAACAGAGCTATTGCAGGAGCTAAAATTAGGACAGAGAACCCTCTGTAAGCGAAAAACACCAACAATGCGATAGACAGGAAAATGCTGCCGACTTCTAACATTTTTTCGATCCTCTTTTTTATTTATACAACAATATTTATATAACAATGAGTTGAATTGTAAGAGCGAAACATTAATTTTCTGTTATCTCAAATTCTAAAAAATGATTAGAAAAAAATTATATTATATAAAATTCATTATCTATTCCTTAATCATTTTCAGTTAGAACAAGTAAAAACAACCAATAATATTGTTATAGTTACATATATATTAGTTATAAGGAGATTTTACCATGCAATCATCATTTAAATCATTCTGCAAGAGTACCTACGGGGGGGGGTAGTCGATTGTCTGTTTCGGCAGATAGTTGCTATTCTTCAGCAAATATTTGCTTCTTCTTTTCATCTTAGACGGATACTCATACGGATAATATTACAGCGTATAATATCTACATTTCGTTCGCTTAATCTTTGTAAAAGGCTGCTCGTTTGCAACAAGTTTTCATTTTGCAAAAAGCTGTCCATGTGCAACAAA
>CAJOEB010000203.1 GCA_905233775.1 uncultured Alphaproteobacteria bacterium
AGATGATAAAATGGAAGTAGAAAATATGACCGACTCAAAAGCTATGTTGCCGCGAGTAGGAGATAAAGCCATTGATGCAAAGAAAGATGAATGGGACGCAGGCGTCATAAATATTCCCGTCATCGCATCAGAAAGCAACCCCTACGATTTTTACACAGCTATAAGACTACGCCACAGCAAGATTCACATGCATCGTGCTGATGATGGATTTTTGGAAAATACTATCTCCTTATAATTTTTATTTCAATAATCGAGTCACCCGCCACAATATATTATAGGAAGGAGAAAATCCATGCTTAAAGATATATCATCAGTTAAATTACAGGGAGCAAAGTTCTCCTCCATTACCGTATTACCAATACTCAATTCTTCAGATGGAAAATATACTAAGATTTCACTTATCTACGGTCGGAACGGATCTGGAAAAAGTACGATTGCAAAAGCCTTTAGAAAGATAAAAGGTGAAGCCATTACTGCTTCTATTATAACCGATGTTACTAACACAACAAAGCAGTCAGTTGCTCTATCGGATACAGAACGCACTAGCATTTTTGTATTTGATGAAGATTTTGTAACAGATAATGTCCGTATTGAGGGAAGTGGACTTGGTTCTATAGTTATGTTTGGAGAGCAGGTAAACTTAACTTCTCAGATTGAACAAGTAGAAAGTGAACTTAAAAAAGCTGAAAATGTAGTAAAGTCAAAATTTACAACTCTTAAAGAATACCAGACTGATACAAATCCAAAGGCTCCTAGTTTTTATATAAAAAAAATTCGTAAAGTCCTTCAGCATAATGATGGATGGGCAGCTAGAGATAGTAAAGTAAAAGGTTTGCGTCGTAATTCCAGTGTGACTGATGAAACGTACAAGAAATTTGTTACATTAACTCCTGAAAAATCTAGGGACGAATTAGTTATCGCGTTCGATAGTAAGATGAAGGAATTGAAATTAGCTGAGAATGGTATGTCTAAAATTGTTGAAATCGTTCCTTCTGTTCCAGATGTATATAAGCATTACTCAATTACTTTGGCTAATGAGTTGATAAAAAAGAAAATTGAAAAACCGGAGCTATCCGAACGCGAGAAATATCTACTCTCTTTGGTAATGGCTGGTAAAACGGATGCATTACAGACACGCATAAATAATCTTAACGATAGAGAAACCACGTTCTGTCCATATTGCCTACAAGATTTAACAACAGAATACAAAGCGAATTTGGTCATGCGAATACAGAAGGTATTGACTGATGAGGTAAAACATCATCAGTCTCAATTACAGAAATTGAAACAGACGAAGCTGATATTGGAACTTTCACCTTTTTCAATATTACCGTCATGCCAGACCTGTATAGATTTGATGACAAAAATTAACGATAATATAGTCGCAAACAATACTTTACTTCAAAGGAAAATTGAAAACCCATATACACCGATTATTGACGAAGAACTCTCTGATATTATAGAAGCAATCAAATCTTTGGATAAAGCATTAAAAAAACTTGCAGAAGAAAAAAAAGCTCACAATAACAAAGTAACTAAAACTAAACCCATCGAAGACGCGTTGATAGTCATTAATAATCAAATTGCTCATCATGATGTAATTGATTTTGTTAAGCGGCTTGATATTCAGAAAAAAGAGATGACTACTGCGCAAAAGGCATATAACGACGCTGTTTCTTATAGAGATGAAAAAAAGAAAACGCTGGAGGATTTAAACGGGCGTAGAAAAAGTATCGACATAGCAGTTGATATTATTAATAATGGATTAAAATATATTTTATTTGCCGAAGATAGACTTACTATCGAACGCGATGGCGATTCTTATAAGCTCCTATCCAATGGGCATCCTGTGCTTCCCAAAGATGTATCTGTTGGTGAACGAAACATAATAGGGCTTTGTTATTTTTTCACCAGCATAATGACTGGCAAGAACAAAGATACTGCTTATAACAATGAATATCTCATAATAATTGACGATCCTATATCCAGTTATGAATATTATCTTTTCTAAAACATAAGCTAAGTCAATTCTTAGACAGAAATGCAAACAGCAGGGCGATTATACTGACACATGATTTATTAACATTATTTGATTTCAAAAAAATATGCAAAGAACTTAGTGAAAACTGGAAGAATATATTTCGAGGTCAAGCGTTAAAATGTCATACTTGGGAATTAAAAAATTGTGCTTTAGAACCGTTTGAGAATGAAAATTGGCAGGAATATACGGAACTTATCAACCTAATTTATGAATATGGCTGTGGTTACGAAAATGCCAGTAAATATAATATTGCTATCGGTAATATAATGAGACAAGTACTTGAAGCATTTGCTACTTTCGAGTATAAGAAGGGGATTGAAAAAGTTTCAACCGATGAAACTCTTTTATCTAAAATGTTGTGCGTTGAATACAAAGCGTACTTTAAAAATTTAATGTATCGTATCGTACTTAATAATGGCAGTCATAGAAAAGAACAAGTAGCGAGCATGAAAATTAATTTCTTCTCAGTGATTTCTGAAACAGAGAAAAGACGAACAGCTAGAGAAATAATCTGCTTTATATACCTTCTGAACAAAGAACATGTGCTTGCACATCTCGGTGATGTTAGCATTACAATAGACACATGGTGTGAAGACATAAAGAAAAGAGCCGCCGTAATATGAGCAATGACAATTATCGTTACAATTTACTCCCACGAATTGCCATAATGTTTCTGAACAAAGAACGTTTTAATAGTTACTTTCATATAACAGGAGGCGGTCGTTATGCCAAAAACTAAAAACGCATTTACCTTTCGCGATTTCGATTCCGCTCGTATTCTTCAACGTCCTTTCTTCAAAAGTTTTTATTTCGAGCCAAATAAATCAGATACTGAAATTTTACAATCTCTAAGCACAACAGAGGATTCCGTTGATTCTTCTGAAAAAAAA
>CAJOEB010000204.1 GCA_905233775.1 uncultured Alphaproteobacteria bacterium
AAAGCCCGGCAGCAGAACGTATTTTATGCATCATAAAGATTACTACGTTGTGACGCCTCTGTCGAAATTACTTGCGAAAGCCTACAGCATGGACAAACGCCTGAAGCAGAATTCCGATCTGACATTTCGTGAGTTTTGCAAGCTCAACAACATTACGCCTCGATATCTGAGCAGTATTTTGCAGCTAAATAATCTTTCTCCGAAGCTAAAACTCATGATCATAGATGGTTATCAGCCAAAGCATCTTTCGATTCAGGATATTATTGCAGGAAATGTTCCTGTGCTATGGAAAGAGCAGGAAGAGTGGTTGATAGAGTAAATTACATTAGAATATTTGACTTTTTGGGGGATTTTTGATATTATGATAATGTTAAATTAGACGGCTTCTTGCTTTTGGGAGGTGTACGATGATAAAAAAATTTGTGAAATGCCTTGTTTTTTGTTCTTGTTTGGCTTTTGGTTTGTTTAACGGAGATTGTTGTGGTATGGATGTAAAAGATCTTATTCCTCAAATTGCGGAAAATCCAGATGATAACGGCAAACTGATTATGTTGGTTAGTGAACTTACAAATGAGAAGACAGGCTCAGATAATACAGATGTAGCTATTGATGTTGCGCAGTCCATTGATGTGAGAGAAGAATTAAAGCCTGCTTTTGAAAAAATTGTTTGCATGATTTTTGGTGTTGCACATGATTGGTGTTGTGGGTACAAAAGGATGCACTTTCCTGAATATTATATAGAAGGAGCAAAAAGCGGAAAGTTCGGTCCCTATTATAATATTCCGAATGATCAAAATAGTTGAGTTTTAGTCTCTTTTATAGTGGCTTTATGTTTAAAATCTCTGCATGACCTTTATTGTGGTGGGTTTCGATTTCGCATATCCCAATTACGATTTGTCTGTTAGCATGGCAATCTGTTATAATAATTTGTTTATTTGTCCATGTTGGCTCTGACAGTTCGCTTGTTATTTTTACTACAAATCTTACATCTTCTGGATGTTGAAGAGCAGCTAATTTATTCATAGCATTTTGAATGTATAAAGAGATTTCTTCCATTTTAAAATTATCAATTTTTTGAGAAAAAGCAGCTAAATTTAGCACATTAGCTAGATTAATTAACGAACCTGTAGAAATATCAATATGTAATTTATTATCTTCAATCCATTGTTCTAAACACTTTTTCCATTCATTGTGTTTACTAATTTCTGTTAGTCCTGCTTCTGATTTTTGTTTTATCTCCAACCCTTCAGGATCGTCATTATTTTCAGGATATTTACTAAGATTGTAATATTTTTGAAGTTGTTCTGGTAAACGTTCGATATGCAATCTGCTTAAGTCATGAGGATCTTGCACTGCGATATTAAGCAAATGACGATACAATGTTTCAACACAATCTCCTTCATATCCTCCACCAGATTTCTCAGCAATAATTGCTGATACAGGACGACATGTGTAATCTGTATTCGAAGAAGTAATTGTGTTTAAAACTAATTTGGTTTGAGAAGTTAAAATGGCTTTGAGACCTACTGGATCATCTAATATATCCAAAATAAATATTATTTTTGCCAACAAAACATCAATTGGTAAAAGATATTGGTTTATATTTAACGATATACCATCAAAAGTTTTTGATTCTTTGTTGTTTGGAATAAACTTGGGGAATACTGTTTGTGATCCCTTTGTTAATGTATGCTTTCCAAGTCTAACATCATTATTAGCGAAAGAAGTGAAAGTTCCAGTTGAACAGGGAAACATAGAGGCTAAACTGATCTTTCTGTATTTTTTATTTCCATATGAATTAGGATTTTCAAATAGTCCTTTTAGATTCTCAGGAAATATTCCTTCTTCTACCCATTGAACCATTTGATTTTGCCCCATGTCGGTATAAATCATATTTATGATTGCCCTTTGGTGCTGTTTAGTTTGTTGAGTTGTTGGTATTCCAACATGTTCCATTAAATCTGGAAGCACTATTTCAGCAACTTCGCTTCCGTATCAAAATTCACGCCAATACTCATAAACGCTATAAATGAAAAACATAGTAACTTTTTGATTCGCTTTTTCATCTTATATTCCAATGCAATACACATAATTATATGTTATCAATTAGTTGTTAATTCCGAGTTAAATTTATTAAATGATAACCTCCAATATTGGCAATATTCGTACTTTTACGATAAGATTCGAACTTTTGATGATTTTAGAAAATGCTGTTAATTGAGCATTTCTATAATTTCATGATCAATAAATATTTCAACAATATTATTAGCTTTTAGAACGAAAACAGCCAATTATTACTCAAATACCAACAAAGCCTCATTTCCTGTTTTAAATACGACCCGCTACCCCGATCAAAAGTCACGGAAAATTTAATCGTATTTTAACAAAAATCGCTGTATCGCCTCTGCATGAGGTATAGTAAGAAAATTCTCCACTATACTTCATTTGGAGAAAAATCGGGCTTTTGGAGAACATTTTTACGTTTTGGAGAATGTACAAATTAGATTAAATTATTATTAAATGCAAATGCAAAACCTCACAAAGGCTCTGCTACAGAGGCCTTTAGAACAAGCATTACATGCACGACAAATTCAAAAATACGGTTATTTACAAAAGAAATGGTGGAGCGGACCATACCTAAAACATAACTTTTTTCTGGAGAACTAAAAAACTCTTTTCTTTCATTTTCAATAAGTTACGCAAAAACAAATCAGATCGCTTACCAGGTCATACCTAAAACATAACTTTAGCGTACATGCACTGCTTTATTTTACAAAACTGGTCATTTAGCCACAAACGTAAAATAGGTATTGTGCTGCTTTTACTTTGTAAAAATCAAAGTTGGAAAACAGCAAGATAATTAACATTTTTCTCAGAATTATGTTATAATAAGCACATGAATTTATATAGGAGCATTTTTTATGAGTGAAACGACTCTTTTAGACATACAATCGGATTACATTTTTAAAAGAGTGTTTGGTATAGAAAAAAACAAAGAGCTCCTTATTTCCTTGATTAACTCGATTTTAAAAGGTAATCCACAGGTTACCAATCTCGAAATTAGAAACACTGAAATTTCAAAAATTTTCAAGAATAATCTTACTATTCATTTAGATATTAAGGCTGAGATAAATCCACAAGAATTCGTGGACATAGAGATTCAAGTTCGCAATACCGGCGAAATTATGGAGCGAGCTGTTCAATATTTAGCCGAAATTCTTACGGTAAATTGTCGGAAACTGACAGAAGAGGAAAGAAAAGCAGGTCAGAAACAAACATATAAATATCCGAAAGTGATCGGAATTTGGATTATGGGCGAGAATGTTACGGATCGAAAAGATGCTGTAAATGAAGCGTGTCTGGCTTTTCCTCCGACGGAAAGAGATGAGTATCAGATTATCACGGACAAATTGCGCATATTTTTTGTTGAATTGCAGAAGTTTCATCCGAAACATGTTGATCGAAAAAATATGCTTGATG
>CAJOEB010000205.1 GCA_905233775.1 uncultured Alphaproteobacteria bacterium
AAGCAGGCAACTACAACTACAATGCCACATACATTGGTGAAGGATTACTGGCATCATCACAGACAACAGGAACATTCAATGTAGCTGCAAACAACTACAGGATAACCGGAAACAATATCAATGCATACTATGGCGCAAACAAAAACTATAAAATACAACTCCTAAACAACAACAAACCGGTAAAAGACGCAATCATAATAATTAAAATCAACAAAAACACCGTGCAGGTAAAAACCGACAACCAGGGTTATGCAACACTAAAACTTAGCCTCAAAGCGGGCAAATACACAATAACCTCAACCTATAAAAACATAAAGGTTTCAAACAAGATTACAGTAAAACCAACATTAATAACCAAGAACAAGAAAATCAAAAAGGGAAAAACACTAACCTACACTGCAAAGCTTTTAAACAAAAACGGAAAGAAACTCAAAAACAAGAAAATAACATTTAAAATCAACGGCAGGCAAAAACCAATAAAAAAGGAATCGCTAAAATCAAAGTCAAAAACCTCAAAAAAGGAAAATACAAAATAAAAACCACATACGGCAAACAGAAAAACACCAATACCATAACAGTCAAATAAACTACTTTAAATCCATCACCATCAATTAAATTTTTTTTATAACCTCGATTTTATTAATATCCCTCTTCAAAAAATGTTTAATTAATGAAATCGAAAATCAGGTAGAATGTTTTACGTTAACACTGAAAATATTTTCCATTAAGAAATTGATTATGAAAACCTCTATTGATTAATGAAAACATAAGAAACATAAGAATCATAAAATTTTTTTATGTTCTTTATGTTTTTATGAATATCCAAACTTGTTGAAAACAAAAAGCAAAATTTTATAATTGGTGATGACAATACATTATTCTATAAATTGTCCACGGAAAAGTGGTAAGTAATCGAAAATCCGATTTCTTACTTTTAGTTACTAAATGTTATTTTAATTCCTTATAGTATATAAATTTAGTCATATAAAGTTTATGTAAATATTCAAAAGATATCATGTAAAAACCACAAAATTATAGTTTAAAAAAAAATTAAAAACATTACTACCTATTTCAATACGTAAACCGTGCTTCTGCCTTTCCCTTGAGACTTTATCAATCCTTTTTCAAGCAGTTTTTGAATATAGGAATATGATCCCTGAGAAGATAAGTCAAGCAATTCCTGAACCTCCCTGTTTTTTATGGAACCGTTTTTCTCGATATACTCCAATATCTTAATTTCCTTTTCGCCTAACCTGATTTTATCATTGAGTTTCATGTCAAAATGAGACATTTCAAGAATCTCATTTTTCACAGAAGTTAGAGAAACCAGAAATCCTGTTGAAAAATACTCCAGCCATTCTGTTAAATCTCTGGACTTGTCGGCTGATTGCAGAGCGGCATAGTAGGATTGCCTGTCCTTATTGTAATATTCATCAAGAGAGAAGTATCCTTTTATGTCAAAATCATTTAAAAGAAGCATTAGAGTTGCCAATGCTCTTGCAGTTCTGCCGTTGCCATTTACAAACGGATGAATTCTGACAAATTCATAGTGTATGATTCCCGCAAGAATAATTGGGTTTAACTCATCCTGAACATTAATCCAGTCCAACAATTCTCCAATCAAATAAGGAACCTTGACCGGGCTTGGAGGCACGAAATTAAGCTTGCCTATTTTGAGATTACCGATAACTACCGGTGTGTCCCTGAATCTACCTGCCATGTTCGTGTCGTTAAGGGTTCCTTCAGCGATATTTTTATGGATTTCAAGAATGGTCTTTTCATCAATTTTTTCATATTTGTCAAGATTTTCAAGGGTTTTGAAGTAATTTACAACTTCAATTTCAGACCGGTTTAGCTTAACCTCATCTAATTTATTATGTTCTTTCAGATTGAATAGTTCTGTAACCTGTTTGAAGTCCAACGGATTTCCCTCAATGGAGGTTGAATTATATGAAGAGGATATTATTGCCTTGTTTTTAAGCAAAAGATCATAAGAAGGAAGAATTTTTGAATTTAAAATGAATTCCTAATGGATGAGATTTCCATCAGATTATTGATGATTTTATTGGTATATCGAAATTTTGCATCAAACATGTGCAGTTCCCTCAAATAACTTTTTTCTGTTTAAATGTTATGAATCAAATGATTTGAACCTCTCCGACTTGTAGAAGCCGGAGATTCTTAGGCCATGCCTATTTTTTCGTCAAAGCATTTCCATTCATAATAATATGTGGATTTTCCTTGACCATTAGGCATGAAA
>CAJOEB010000206.1:0-2315 GCA_905233775.1 uncultured Alphaproteobacteria bacterium
ACATACAAAACTCCCTAAAGAAATATCTCTCACATGTTAATATTAATAAGAAAAAAAACAAGAGTTTTATCTGTTTTTATCCGCCCATTTTTACAAAAAACAATACAAAAGCAATACAAAATATCAAACGAATCTCAAGATTTACATATTTTTACTTGATAAAAATCAGGTTTTGCTGTATCTAATTACGCATATGAGTATCATATTGAGTGCATTTTATCTTTAATAATACACTATAGTGTATTATTATGATGTAATAGTAATGTGCGTCCTTAGCTCAGCTGGATAGAGCGTCGGCCTTCTAAGCCGCAGGTCGTAGGTTCGAATCCTACAGGGCGCACCATTTCATATTAGAGCTAAAAAGCTCATTTTTAACCAAGTGAGTTTTTGAAAAATTAAAAATTTTCCCCTAAATTTCCCCTAGATTTATGTTTGCATGTGCAGTCATTTTTTTGTGATTGTATATATTGGAATAAAAAAGAGGGAAAAAAGATGATTTATTTTTGTTTTGGCGACCTTCAAAATTCAAAAACACGTTTTTCCCCTAAATCGTCCCCTATAATTTAAGAATACTTCCTGAAACACAGGAGATTAAAAGATTTTAATCATCGAAATTTTCGAACATGGTGTTATTTTTTAACCATTCAATCAGATCCTCAATAAAATATACAGTTTTGCGCCCTATGATTTGTCGATTTCTTATCCCCTTTCCTTTTTGATCCAAAACAGCCATAGTTCGTCCGCAAATTAAACCTCCAGTGATTCTTTTTAATTCGTCTCTTGTAACATAACCACGAGGACAATACTCTTTAAGTTCATCAAAAATATTTTTTTTCATTTCTTCACCCTTGTTTTACTTTTAAGCCATTCAATAACATCAGATTTTAAATATGCAATTTTTGTATTTATTTTGATTTTTCTTTTGATACCTTTCTTCGCTCCATCAAACGTATTGAAAGAACTTGTTTTATACAAACTTCGTGTAAACTTTCCTATTTCGCTTCTTGCTACTAAAATTGAAGGCCATGAGTTAGCTAATTCTTCTAAATCGATCATATTTTTCACCTTATCCCAACAAAATTTTGCCTGATATGACATAAACTTTCTTATTTCCGTACGGAGTCCATTTTTGCTGTCGATAGTCTCCGTTGTGATCTTTCAATAAAAATCCCTTGTCGATGAGCAATGAAATGACGGATTTTCGGTTGAAACTTTTGCAGATTTCGTTCTGAAACACTGATGGTGAAACGAAAAACATCACGGCATCCTGATAAACAGATTTGTAGCCTGCCATGTTGCTGATTTTCTGATCTTTGAAGCCGTCTAAATCGAAAAAACGACTGTGAGCGTGCAATTCAAAGAATGATTTCACATGTTCCAGAATCTGGCGATTTTCGTCATCTCCGACGCCTTCTTTATCCTCAAGCCATGAATTGAAACAGGCGACGGCAGCTTGGTAAGCGGTGTTTGGTTTCCAGCAAATTATGCCGTATTTTATCGCCAGTTCACCTGCGAATCCGACAAACATAAAATGCTCAAACGCTCGCATATCCTGACCTTCAGCATTTACAGGCAAATATAAGGTTTTTAGCCTCTGAAATTCTTCCTCATACATTTTTTTGATGTTTGCTTGATATTTCAGAACTTCTTTGATGAAAGCGATCGATGCGACTCCATAATATTAAAACTCAGCCCCGTCCTGAAACCCCATAAGATTTTCAAAAATACCATTGCTTTCTTTCGATGGTTTCGCAGAAATATTCAGTAATCGCACTTTCTGCCCTGCTTTGGACGTCTTACTGTCTTCTGCCATATGAGAATTCAAATCCACTTCTCCGCTTGAAAGAAAAATTAAACGCCAAGAAAGGGTTTCTCGAACATTGCATTCTTTATCAAGACGCTTTTTTCCTTGTCCGTTTGCGAGCATATAAGCAACCTCACCTGCTTTTGATGCCGACATTTCAGAAAGTTCATCAAGCACCAATAAAGCATCATTGCGCTTAACTGCGACTGCTTCTAAAGCGTTATCTGTGGCTTTCCACGAAACCAAATATTTCGGTTTGCCGAAAACGGAGGCGGCAACATTTAGGCATGTTGTTTTGCCCGAAGAGCTGTTCCCGACAAAATGAAATCCGAAGTTTTGAAGATTACAGAATTTTAAAATGATGCTCGCGAATGCTGCACAAATTGCAAAAATTAATCGCGAATTACCAATGCACCAACGAGCAATCAAATCGTTCCATTGTTGCAAAGTTCCTGATGTGCTGTAAGACTCATCCTGAATCGCTGTGTCTAAAATGATTTCCTCTTTCGCT
>CAJOEB010000206.1:2382-5015 GCA_905233775.1 uncultured Alphaproteobacteria bacterium
GACAATGTATTCAAAAAGTTTTCGTTTCGATAATGAATTTCCTGCAAAAATAAATCCCTTGCTGATAAGAAGAATGCGAAGTTGATCACCATCTTTTGTGAACATTTTCGATTTAATAAGAGTGCGCTGTAAATTATTCCTGTAGTCTCGAAATTCAACAAGTCTTCCGATTTCGCCGTTGTTTTTTGTAAAAGCCAAAGTTTTGATGTAATTCGAAATGCGCACAAGCTGATTTGTGTAACGATCAAAGCAAAATAAGCCATCATCTGAAAGTGCAAAACCTTCTGGAATATCAGTAGTTTTATGGTCTTTAAATGCATCTTTTAAAAGCAAATTAACAGCGTCTTTTCCTTCCAAAATAAATAAGTCAT
Organism: uncultured Alphaproteobacteria bacterium; assembly: GCA_905233775.1. Lineage (GTDB taxonomy): Bacteria > Pseudomonadota > Alphaproteobacteria > UBA3830 > UBA3830 > BNWE01. The sequence continues at coordinate 2,754 of CAJOEB010000206.1, forward strand.
TAAAATCTGTCGGTTTCGAAGAAACATCCTTAAATTTTGGAACAAATACAGGCGCATTTGCGGTCAGATGTTGTTGAACAAGCATCATTGCAAACTCGAAATGAGCTTCTTAATGATGCAATCAGGCAATGCGATAGAATTCTAACGGAGATTGGTGAAGTATCCTCAAATTCAGCGCATGAAATTGGAGATTTTGGCTCGAATGTCATGTTAGCTTTTAAACACCCTCTTTTAGCCAAACAAGCTATAGATGATCTAACATACGATACTCGTAAAGATATCGGAGCTCTCTTCGATCATCCTGATATGATTTCAGGCGCAATACAAGAATTAGCGCAAGATGCATGGCATACACTAAGAGACGACAAGGAGCTAAATACATTTTTCAATCACATTGATATGGTGCCAGGAGCAATTGGTGAATTATATGGTGATGGTGTAAGGAAACTAAGATCAATAACCCTTGAAGATGTTAAAGATGCAGTAAAGAGAGGTTATAATAGCTGGAAGCAAAGACCAATAGAAAATACAGCAAAAACTGTGGCGAATATCAGTAGCTTATTTGTCGGTGGTAGTCTCTTCAAGGCTTCAAAAGAAACAATTGTTGCCAGATTTGGAGAAAATACGGTAGTCGCTCTTAAAGCTCCAACCAGAATTGATATCATTCATGAACCAGAAATGATTAGAATGGCTTTAGCTGCTCCTACAGAATGGAAAGGCCAATTTAAACTTATAAGAGAATTTACGCAAACCTCTGGAAATGCAGAGCTTTCTAAGCTATATTCAAAGGAAGTGTTGTTTAAGGATCCTAAGAGTGGACAAATGTTTAGAGTCCTGCAGAGAAATGATATCGATCCGAATTATGTGGTAAAAATTAATAGGAAAACAGGAATGCCTGAAACTAATTTGGATTTAATGAAACAGGGATATGCTCCTTATACAAGCGATGGGGAGATCATAAATGTGCATCACTTTGGTCAAGATGCTAGAGGGCCTTTCTCAGAAGTCGCTGGAAATGTCCATAGAGCTTTTCCTCATAAACAATTCGGTAGAAACAATCCACATCCAACAAATCCAGTAATTAGATCGGAGTTTAATCCTATAAGAGCAGCATATTGGAGGGCACGTGCAGAACAATTTAAGTGATTTAATCATCAGAGCAGAAAAGTTAGAAGATAGTCATTCTATTATCGTGTTCAATATTGAGCATAAAGAGTTGGATTCAATATCTAATAATTTATCGCTTATCTTGCCATTGGATTTTCGAGAAATAAATATAGCAATTGGTCATGCGAGTTTTAATAGTATGGAGTTTTTTCGTGTAACTCAGAAATCAAACGGAATAATTCGTAATAATCTCGAAATTCGGAAACAGTATATAAAAGACTCAGAAGGCAAATCCGACATGTCACATATACTGGTTTTAGCAGATGACGATGGTGGAAGTGTGTTTATGATTCCAACCCCTGTAATTTGGTGCGATTACGGAGATATGTATTACTATTCAATACACAAAGAATTTCGAAATCCACATGACGAATGGCCATCATTTACAGCATTTTTTGAATATCTTGTTGAGCAAGAAGAGCAAAAATTAAGAGAAGATTTATCGTAATAAAAGAGGAGCCAAGCCATGATGCAAAAAACATACAAAATTCACATTCCAAACCGAGGAGATCTAGAGGTTGTTGTTCATGGCTTCAAAATTGGGGTGATCGATCGCAAGCGTATGACCTATCTCGAATACAGAAACGGAAAATTTCTCATGCAAGAGGTCGGTGAACACATTTTCGATCGCAGAATCTTTCGAATTGCCACAAAAGAAGATATCAAACAATTTGGAATATGGAAACTGGTCATAAATAAAGATGTGTGTCTCAGAAAAGAACGGAAAAAACTCACTTTTTATGTAGTTCCAAAATATGCATATTAGCTATCATAGACAGGATTATAAAAATAACCACTCTCTGTTGATGATTAGGCTAGTTTTCGAACATCATCTAGTAGTAATCCAGTTGCTTCAGATATCTGCTCGATAGACAATCCCATCTTTAATAAATTTTTCGCAACTTCAACGGCTTTTTCATTTACCCCTTCTTCTTTCGCCTGAGATACAGCCGCAGCATAGTTTCTGATCGCATCTTCACGTTCTTCAATAAGTTTCCTTTTCTTTGGATCTGCTTTTGCCGCTTCAAATACTTCTTTTGCTTCTTTTAATTCTGGAATAAATTTATACAGTTCTTTGCATTCTTCAGAATATGG
>CAJOEB010000207.1 GCA_905233775.1 uncultured Alphaproteobacteria bacterium
AGCGCAGGTTTCAATAAGTCTAAATTGGGATTTATAATAATAACCCCGCACATAGGTGGAGGAGCACTTACTACTGATATTGGTGTTTTTAGTTATCAATTAGTTATAGTTCCAAAACCCGGACTTTTTCCCGTAATCAATTAGTAATTCTTTCACCAGATTACTTTGTAATTTGTTTAAAAGATTAAAAAATAATGGCTAAAAGCATCTTATCAGTTGAGAAATTTCAATTTCGTTTATTGTAGGAAACTATAGTTTATTGCATGAACTTTATAAAAGTAAAAATATTGGGTGTTTTATAAATTAATAAATCTATTTTATATACATCATAACTATATAACTAAAGGCTATAGAGCATTATCTTAGGAGAGATGTATGTATACATGCATGAGATACAGTAATGTAAGATAAAAAAATAATTGAATGTTTCAGGGAAAACATAACGGCAAGTTCGGCGACCAAAATTCTGAAGTTAAATCGCAAAACGATTAACAGTTACTACAACTAGTTTAGGATGCTGATATTAGAGCATTTATTGCGAGAACAAGAAAATGAATTGGGAGAATTTTCATTAGATAAAGTTACGTTGGGAGCGCGCAGAATCAGAGGCAAATGAGGTCGTGGAGCGGCTGGTAAAACATCTATTTTCGGATTTTTGAAAAGAAACGGATAAGTCTTTGTAACGGTTGTTTCAAATTGCTCTCGAGAAGAGTTAATGCCGATTATTTAGGAAAAAATTCTCGAAGGCTCCACGATTCACACTGACGGCTGGAAAGCTTATGACGGTCTGGTCCTCAATGGCGACAATCACTATCGAGTGTTTTATCATGAAAACGAATGTGCCCATGGTACGTTCCACGTCAACGGTATCGAGTGCTTTTGGAACTATGCAAAAAGACCTCCCCCCTCTCAAAATTCAACGGTTTAACCAATGATAAATTCATCTTGTATTTGAAAGAAAGTGAGGCTAAATTTTATCACAGAGATAATGATTTCGCTACTTTTGTTGAAAAGTTGGTCTTTGAAAAAAGTAAAATCAAAAAAAATGCTGGTCTAGAGCCTAACTATAACAATTATCTATTTATAATATTAAATATAGGTTCTTGACTAGATTAGATTGATAATCTGAGCAGAAAAGCTAAGATATATCAATGAAAAACAGATATATAAAACATACACACATTTCAGAGAATAAATTTCGTCAAATATTGCGGCTATTTTGTGCGGATTTGACATCGACTCAGATATCTGAAGTGACGCAAATTAATCGCAACACTATCAACCGTATTTTACAACTTTTACGCACTAGAATATTGAAGCTTACGGAAGAAGAAGCATATTTCGAGGCAAGAGAAATCGAAGTAGACGAATCGTATTTCGGAGCCAAAAGAGTTCGAGGCAGACGAGGTCGAGGAGCTAGAGGCAAGACGAATGTTTTTGGCATGAAGAAGCGCGGAAACAAGTTTTACACGCAGATAGTGAACAATTGTTCAGCGGGTGAACTTGTGCTGATAATAAAAGAACTTTCTCCAAGCGATTCAACAATTTACAGCAACAAATGGAAGGCTTATGATGGGCATTGTAAATGCGGGCTACAAAAAGCATTATAGAGTCACTAATAGTGAAGATATTTTTGCAAATGGTAGAGTCCATGTTAACGGAATTGAGAACTTTTGGGGAGTTGCGAAAAACAGGTTAGTGAAAATGAGAGGTATTACATATGAAAAATTCGACTTACACTTGAAGGAAACAGAATGGCGTTTTAATCTTCGTCATGAAAATATTTTCAAATTGTTATTAACCAATCTCAGATCTTATCCCCTATAATCTAGTTTAGAACCTAATAAATTATAATATACGACAATAAATAAAAATACCCATGCATATATAATTGTCGATTTCTTACCCAGCGTCTCTTGGAGATTTATCTTTTACAAGAAATACCAATACAACAGCAAGGAGCAGAGTCACAAATACAGATGATAATCCGAATATAAAATCATGTAAGCTGTATACTTTTATTCCGTTTTCTATAGTTCCGTTCCAAGATGTGTCGATCAGATA
>CAJOEB010000208.1 GCA_905233775.1 uncultured Alphaproteobacteria bacterium
CTTCTTCGCATATGATAGTCCGATGTAATAAGTATTATTTTTTCAATTTTATTCGTACTAACCCAATTATCTATTTCTTCTGCGTTTTCGAAAGTGTTTTTTGCATGTTTCCCGAGAATAAAATTTACTCTGTCTCTATTTACATTATTACCAAGGATATCGTTTAAAGTTGTTTTCGCATAAACTCCGGATATAAAAATATTTTTCGGCTGATTTGTTTGAATAGCTTCTAATGCATGCTGTATTCTATTTCTACCGCCTGTTAAAACTACTACATTATCACACTGTTCATTAGACATATGATTGAAAGAAATGGCATCCGTAATAAAGAGCAAAAACAACAGACACCAAACTGCGATAATCCCTCCTAAAATTACGAAAAGAGGTTTCATCAATTAACCCATTTATCTTCATTCAAAAAATACATAACAGAATGCCTTGATGTAATCATTAGAATAATTGTCGCAATAACGGGAATTATAAGCAAAATTACCGCGTATTGAATCATAGAATTAATAGAAACTCCAGGATATATGAAAAACACTCTTATAATTGTAAGTAAGCTGAGGATTATCGACAACAATGACGCTTTTAATCCGATTGAAAAATAATACTGTTTGAATTGCGATGCTATATAGGAATTATTAGCTCCGATTAATTGCAATATCCTTACGACATCTTCATGAGATTTTAAAGTGTGTTTCGTAATAAATATAACTGTGGCACAAACAGTACAAAATATCAAAACCGATAATAAAATAGCAAAGAAAAATAATCCATCACTGACTTTTACAATAGGAGCATACCAATTTGCGTGATCATGTATTTTTACGCCTGGAGAAACTTTTGATAATTTCTCGGTTAACAGCAACAAATCTATTTTCGTTTCTCTGTCTGATTCAACATCAAAGATAGTCGGAAAAGGAAAATCATCAGGAATAGATGTACTATTCAGCCATGGTTCCAATATTTTCAATATCTCTGTTTCTTGTAATTTTTTTACACGCTTTATACCCGGAGTGCTTTTTATTATTTCAGAGACTTCTTCTTTTTGTTTATCGGTAAGAGCTTCACTGTCGCCAACTACATTAGATTGAAATTCAATGGTCATGTGTCCATTGAGAGCATCGCTCCATTCAGATGTTAATTGGTGCGTAAAAAACGCGCTCATCATCGCTATAGTTACGGAATATATCAAGAAACCGATTATAAAAGGAATAAATCCATTTATTCTATCGCCATCAAAATTAAAATCGCTATCAAATCTAAGAGATAAAGACATACTACAACGCCCTTTTCTTTACAACTTTTCCATTTTCTATGTGTAATTCGCCATAATTAAATGCTTCTACAAAACGACGATTATGTGTGGCAATAATTACACAAGTTCCCATTTTATACATACCATAAAACAGATTCATTAGTTTCGTGGCAATTTGATCATCAACGTTACCGGTAGGTTCGTCTGCCAAAAGTATCTCCGGACGTGTAATAACCGCACGAGCAATGGCTATACGCTGTTTTTGACCTCCAGAAAGGGTATCCGGGTATGAATTAAAGCAATTTCCTAAACCGACCCAATCAAGGATTTCTTTCGCTTGCACTAGACGACTGTCTAACGGTTCGCCCATAACTTTTAGAGGAAGAGCAACATTTTCAAGAACCGTAAGATAATTTAACAAATTGAAATCCTGAAAAACTACGCCGATTTTCTGTCTTATTTTACAGAGATCATCACCTGACCGAATACACTCAACTTACCTGATGAAGGTTTGATACCGGCATAGAGCAAACGCATAAATGTCGTTTTGCCTGCACCACTAGCTCCAGTAATAAAGGAAAACGATTTTTTTTTGAATGTAAGAGAGATATCACTTAGTATTGGTGCTCCGTCTTTGTAGTGTACCATTACTTTATCAAATGAAATAACAGGATTATTATCCTCAGGCATAAATACTCCAATAATTACTACTACTTAATAATACAATAATAATATAAGCCAGTTTATTATAGTTATTATAAACATATTACAAGAAATATATATTACAGAAAAAAAACAGATTCGAA
>CAJOEB010000209.1 GCA_905233775.1 uncultured Alphaproteobacteria bacterium
AGCTTCAATATTCTAGTGCGTAAAAGTTGTAAAATACGGTTGATAGTGTTGCGATTAATTTGCATCACTTCCGCTATCTGAGTCGATGTCAAATCCGCACAAAATAACCGCAATACTTGATGAAATTTGTTCTCTGAAATATGAACATTATGTATCTGTTTTTCATTGATATATCTTAGCATTTCTGCTCAGATCATCAACTTAATCTAGTCTAGAACCATTTATTAATATATAATGTTTCTACTATTGGAATTATAGAATCTTTAAATGACTTTTCTACAAATATTGTATTAGCTTTAAAAAAAGGGGTTTCATCTATTATTTTTTCCATTACAGATTGAATAATAGATGTTGTTACTGCTGCAGGGGTAATTATTAATGCTTTCAACGTAAGAGAAATTGCAATAGCACTTTCTACAATCAATGTGAGATGACTATGCGAGCTACTTTCATTATTATATATATACTATTTATATTTGCGGTTACACTTAAAACAGCATCTTTATATCGATAATCTCCGAATTCATCTCCTTCATCTATTAAATATTGTGTATGCTCATACCCATTTTTGTAATCTAATGCATATAAATAATAACTGAAACGATATCAGAGAAATTTATACCAACTCGCTCCAAAATATTTTGATCAATTATAGAGGACAATAGTTTGATTTTAATTAAACGACAAGCATATTTGGCGTAGCTATATTGCATATCAAAATAATGCTTTCTAGAATAAATTTTTACCAAAAATTTTAAAGATATATTAGTTCCAATTGTGGCATCTTATGTTTTTAATTCTGATTAAATTTAGTTAGTGTTATTGTTTATAATAGTCCAATTCATTGAATGATAAAAGTCTATTGAATTTTACATTTCTCACATATACTCGTGATTGTGTGAATATGTAATATAACAAGTTTTATCTTATTTATTATCATATTTGTGTTTGCTGGAGTTGGATAAGAAAAAAAATATCTGAAATATCCATAATTTCCATAGTTATGAGCAAATCAAGATTATTTTTTAGACGTAATCCTTGTATATCAAAAAAATGCGTCATTTTCTCCAATTCTTCTATGGATATTTTTTTATTTGCATTTAATATAAGCAATTATTCAGCTTATTGTTGATTTTCTTTTAATATTTCCTTTATGTTTTTGTTTTGAATGTTTTTTTGTTGTTAAATAAGAAAAAAAATGTATCAAAAAATTTGTTTTTATATCAGGATACTATTTTTCTTCAAAACGAATTTTAATAAAAACCAATAGTATCCTCGAATTTTTTGTTATATTCACGTAATCAGAAATTACTAAACATCAGATTTCCTACCAAATGAAGAACTTCCTCCGTCTGAATTTGGCGAATCATTCGTGCTAAGTGAGTATCCGCTACCGCCGCTATTGTTATCGTCGCTACTAATTGTGTTCTCAGCTTCGTTCTCATCTGTAGAAAATTCTCCATCTTCGAAAACGGCATCTTCATCAACCTGATTGTTTTTAACGATTACTGTATCACTCGATTGAATATCCGCTTTTCTAGGAATTCTGATTGTGAATTTCGAGCCCACGCCTAATTCGCTTTCTACAGAAACCGTTCCTCCAAGAGCATCGACGTATTTCTTTGTTACAGACAGACCAAGTCCAGCACCGGAATTCTTGGATTGTGTATCTTGGAACGAATCAAAGATATTTTCTATTCTGTCAGGAGCAATACCGCTGTAAACTCAACAAAATCTATACCAGTCTTAACTAAAGAAGTTACGCGCAATGTAATTTTTCCGAACTGCGTAAATTTCGCCGCATTACTGAGCAAATTCAGCAAACATTGGCGCAGTTTTGTCGCATCTGTATACATAACGCCAATATCTTTTCCGGTTTCGAGAAATAGCGAGTTATCATTGTTAGTAACAAGAGGCATAGTAACGCTCTCTACATCTTTTATGAGATTGCCAACGTCCACATTCTCGAAGAACAATTGCGTTTTCCCGGATTCTATGGATGATAGATCCAAAATCTCATCTATTAATGATAGCAAGTGTCTTGCTGAGCTGATTATCTTTCGTAAGTCATCTGCGCTAACTGTATCTTTGCGATCTAAGGCTTCTTCTTCCAAAATTTCCGCATATCCTATAATAGCATTGATAGGAGTTTTTAGTTCATTACTCATGTTCGCCAAAAATTTTGTTTTTGCTGCGTTAGCTTCATCTGCTGCTGCTCGTGATTTTTCAAGCAATAAGTTTGATTCTTCGAGCTGTTTTGCTTTAACTTCAAGATCCTCTGTTCTCTCCTTTATTTGTGTTTCCAAAAGTGCAGCATTATTTGCTAGTTTCTTCTCTATTTCTTTACGTCGATTGATATCCAAGGCTGCCAAGATGATACAAGGTTGCTCCTCAATTTCTATAGGACTTGCTGAACAAACAGACCAGAAACTACCGCCACTGTAACTTTGTGCCAATACTTCGTAGTTGAGAACATTAACGTTAGAAGATATAGCATTTGAAATATAATGCCTGTCATCTTCGTACAAAAATAACTTCCAAAAATCAACATCACCAACTGCCTCTTTATCTATTTTGAACAAAGTCAGTGCCGATGTATTGATTTGCATAATTTTTCCATCGGATATTCGGAATATGGCAATAGCAAGAGGTGTAGAACTACTGATTGCCGTCGAAATCTCCAATTGTTCTTTTGTTTTGTTATAAAATCTCGAAAGAATGAGACATAAAAACAACCATATTGCTATCAAAATCAAGACTATATTAGGAATACTGCTGGTAAGACTGTCAAGCATCTCTTCAATTGTAGAATCATCAGTAGCAATCACTACAAAAAATGGTTCTCCTACCATCTTTTCAGGCATTTTTATCTGTTCTTTATAGACTCTGAACGTACATGAATCGACTTTTACATTTGATAAACCATCAGATAT
>CAJOEB010000210.1:0-1713 GCA_905233775.1 uncultured Alphaproteobacteria bacterium
CATTTTAAAAAGAATTCCGACATTTTATATGGTTTATGTCCGTTGGGTAAGGACAAAGCGGCGCTAATGTCCGTAAATATAAAAACTAAGGAAATAAAAACACTTTTTGAATCAGATGAAGCGGATGTTCAGCTGGCGAGTTGTGATCCGAAAACTTTTGAACCTCAGTTGGTTTGTGTGAATTATCTCAGAAAAAAAGATTTTGTGCTGACGAAAGTATTATCGAACAATTTTTCGATTTTGCGCAAAAAATTTGGTGATAAAGAGTTCTATATTCAGGGGCGTAGCAGCGATGATTCCCGTTGGCTTATCGTTACAGAGGAATCTGATGAGCCGGTAAAATACTATCTCTTTGATAATTCTACCAAAAGTGTGAAATTCCTGTTTTCGAACCAACCGATGTTAGACAAATATCATTTTCAGAAAATGGAGCCGATCGTTGTAAAATCGCGCGACGGTTTGGATTTGGTTTGTTATCTTACACGAGCAAATGGGAGCAAAATCGGACAACCAACACCGCTGATTGCGTATATTCATGGAGGACCTTGGGCGCGAGATTTCTATGGATTTGATAAACAAACGCAATGGCTGGCGAACCGTGGTTATGCAGTTCTGCAAATCAATTACAGAGGTTCCTCGGGATTTGGAAAAAAGTTCACCAATGCCATCAACAAAAATCTTGAGGGTGTTCGTAATGATATTATTGACGCTGTTCAGTGGGCAATTGATCAAAAAATCGCAGATAAAGACAAAATTGCAATAATGGGAGGTAGTTTCGGCGGATATTCCACACTTGCAGGACTTGCGTATACTCCGGATTTCTTCTGTTGCGGAGTTGATATAGTCGGACCATCGAATTTCGTTACGTTGTTGTCTTCTGTTCCTGAATATTGGAAGCCTGAAATGGTTGTTTGGTATAAAACTGTCGGAAACCCTGAAAATCCCGATGATATACCATATATGAAGGCAGTTTCGCCTCTGTTCCAGAAGGATAAAATCAAGAAGCCTCTGCTTGTGTTTCAGGGAGCGAATGATCCGCGAGTTGCAAAAGCAGAATCTGATCAGATTGTGGCGGCATTAAAGGCAAAAAAGCGTACAGTCGCGTATGTTTTATATCCAGATGAAGGACATGGATTTCATCGTGAACCGAATATCAAATCTTACACGGCGTTCTCTGAGAAATTTTTGGCGAAAATTCTTGGCGGCTGGTTTGAACCTATAAGTAAGAACGAACTTGAAGGATCAACGCACCGAATTTTGGAAGGCAAAGGGATTTTATAGTTTTTTACATTATTTTTTTTGAATTATTATTGTAGCTTGTGTAGAAGGAAAAAATTTAAAGGTATTCATATAACGAAAGACAGAAAATATTTTTATTTTTTTGAATATAGTTACAAGATAAAGGTCTGATAGATATGATCTCCGATTTTAATTAAACATAGAACCGTCTGATAGATATGATAAAGGTCTGATAGATATGATATAAATATAAAAATAAATATAAAAAGTGTGGTAGAATAGTAACATAGGGATGAGAAAAAAAATAAATAAAAAAGAAGCAAAAATTAACGACTTGTTAAAGAAAGGAGAGTATGATAACTTATATAATATATTCATAAGGGTTTTGTATGAGACATAAGGGTTTTGTATGAGACATAAGGGTTTTGTATGAGACATAAGGGTTTTGTATGAGACATAAGGGTTTTGTATGAG
>CAJOEB010000210.1:1808-3299 GCA_905233775.1 uncultured Alphaproteobacteria bacterium
TGGTTTGCAGTTCACTCGTAATGGGGAATGCAAGCTGTCAATATGAAAGTGTAGCAGCAGCGTATGCAGGATGGTACTTAGGCTGTGGTATCAGTTATCAATATACTAAAGGCGATATAGTTTTAGATGACAATGCTAGTGAGCTTGGTTTCGGTTTACCAGATGTTCATGGTATATCTCTGCTAAAAGCAAATGTTGGAAGAGTCGGCGCCGCTTTGTCTGTCGGTTATGGCGATTTTATCACAGGCAATTGTTACTTAGGCGGGGAAATTAATCTCGATATAGCAGGTAGTAAAAGCAACGAACATAAAGACAACGATTTGGGTATTACAAAACTGAAAACAAGGGGTTTTGTGCCAACAGTTGCTCTTAGGTTAGGTGGTTATGTTCCATCACTTGATTGCATATTTTATGCTCGTTTTGGTTTTACATTCTTAAATAATAAATTCGAAAGTCAATGTGTTCAGGGACAAGGCTTTGGGAGTCAAAAGATTACTCCGATAGTAGGTCTTGGCATAGAAAAAACAATTTTTGACGGTTGCTCTATGAGGATCGAAGGGGATTATCGTTTTTCGGCGGACAAAAAGAAAAACGATCTTGTAGGCTATGATCCAGCTACTGGGGATAGAATGAATGATCCTTACAGAGCTGCAGTCAAGAATAGAGTTCGTGGTTATGTGGTGCGAGTAGTATGTGTATATCATTTTTAATTTTATAATTGAATAAGAAAGGAGTTTAGAACATGAAATTGTTGTGCTTTTGCTTTCCTTTATATGGGAAACGTCGATGCTTCTCGTTTTTCAAGAATTGCAGCGATGCAAAAAGCTCAGCCGGTGCAAGTACAAAATGAAAGGTTGAGGGATAATCATGAGGAAGTAAGGCGTGATGAAAGAGATGTAAGAGTAGAAGATCATGAAGAAGAGGAAGAGGAGCAGGAAAACGAAGAAGCTCCTTTTCCGCCTATTACCCAACAACAATTAGATCAATTAGCTGTTTTGGAAGCGATGAGAAATCCTGAAATTACTACGCTGCAAGCTCTTCATGATGTTCCAAACATAGGTTTACAAGATGCTCTTATGCAGGCTTTGCTAAATCCTCCTCTGACACCACAGCAACAACAACAGATAACTGCTTTTGGTAATGTAGAAGGTGCTAATGGTATCAGTGATCTACTTCAAGTTGAAAATTTACAATTGCAACCTACTTTGTCTGCTCAGCTTAATAAGGCTAATATACAGAGAGATCCTGCGCATAATATCCCAGATAATTTGTATCAAGATGTTGAGGGTTTACATATTGCAGGTGAAGGCTTTGGTGCTGCATTGAAAGGTATTTTAAATGCTGAGAATATCGCTGGCGCAGTTGTGCATTTGGATTCAGCACTTAATTTACTTAATGTTGAGGGAATTACGGCAATTATGGGTGGTATTCCAGCAAACAATTTAGGAAACTGTGCAAGTCGTGTAGCTACTTTTCGTGCAGCTGATTTAG
>CAJOEB010000211.1 GCA_905233775.1 uncultured Alphaproteobacteria bacterium
TCAATGCCGAGATTATCATTTCGATGTCGAATATTGTCGCCCCAGCTTTCCATTGCTGTTGTAGATTTACAGATGATGTGCAGACCTTTGCGAGAGGGCTAACTAACAGTTAAAAATAAATTATAAAATCTTATAAATATTTCCTTGCTTTTATAAATTACTTCTTATATAATTTTTATAAAAAAGAGGGGAGTTTATTGAGCAAGTATTATACGATTAACAGTTTTTCAAAAATACTCGGTGTTACGCCACAAACTTTGAGAAATTGGGATAAGTCAGGAAAATTAAAACCGCATCACACAGGCAAAAGTGGTTATCGCTATTACTCTCATGAACAATTAGAAAATATTACTAATATTCAAGGAATAGACAGAATAACCATAGGATATTGCCGTGTATCAAGCCATAAACAAAAAGACGACCTTGAACGGCAGATTGATAATATGCACACGTATCTCTTAGCACAAGGGAAACCTTTTCGTATTATTCAAGATATAGGAAGTGGAATTAATTATCATAATAAAGGTCTTGTTGAGCTTATTCAGCTTATTAACGATAATCTTGTTGCAAAATTGGTTGTTTTATACAAGGACAGACTCTTGCGCTTTGGCTTTGAACTTGTAATTTGCAAAATTACATAACTGCAAAGTTGAAGTTATTGACCATACAGAAAAAACTGAACAGCAGGAACTTGTTGAAGATCTTGTACAAATAATTACGGTATTTAGTTGCAAACTTCAAGGCAGACGCGCTCATAAGGCTAAAAAATTAGTAGAGGAATTACTCAATGATAAAGACAATTCGAGTAATGATAATCCCTAATAATAAACAAAAAACACGTTTATTCCAGTTCGCAGGTACAGCGCGTTTTGCGTATAATTGGGCGTTAGAGGAAGAAAAAAAGAATCATGAAACCAGTAATAAATTTTTATCGGATAATGAACTTCGTAAACGCTTTACACAATTAAAGCAACAAGATAAATATAAATGGCTTTATACCGTAAGCAATAATGTGCCTAAACAGGCAATAAAAGATGCTGTAAAAGCCTATAAAAATTTTTTTGACGGATTAGCACGTTTCCCAAGATATAAAAGCCGTAAACGTAATCGTCCGAGTTTTTATGTTGATACCAATAAAATACAAATTACTCAAACGTATGTAAAATTAGAAAATATTGCGTTAAGTAAGAAAAAATCGAAACAAAAAGCTAACTGGTTTAGGCTTGCTGAACGCGATAGGATACCATTGAATACAAAGTATTTTAATCCGCGTGTGAGTTTTGACGGTATTAACTGGTTCTTAACAGTTGGAATTGAAACGTCTGAGAAACAAATAAAAAAGTGTAGCAGTAAAGGAATTGGCATAGATTTAGGGGTAAAAGACCTTGCGATATGCAGTTCAGGTCATATTTACAAGAACATCAATAAGACGAGCCGAGTGAGACGGCTGAAAAAGAGAAAACGTAGGTTGCAACGTCAAATCTCACGAAAATATCAAATGAACAAGAAAGGAGAAAGTTATCAGAAAACACGCAATATTATAAGAAGCGAAAAGGAACTCTTGAAAATTAATCATCGACTTACGAACATCAGAACTAATTATATTCAACAAGTAACTACTGAAATAATAAAACGAGAACCAAGTTTTGTAGTGATGGAAGATTTGAATGTAAAGGGCATGATGAAAAACAAACACTTGGCTAAAGCTATTCAAGAGCAAAAATTAGCAGAGTTCTATAGAATAATGCAGTATAAATGTGCTTGGAATGGTATAACATTTATTACAGCTGACAGATTTTACTCATCAAGCAAGATATGTTCTGTATGTGGAAATAAAAAATTGGATTTGAAATTATCAGATAGAACATATAAGTGTGAACATTGCGGAACTGTAATAAATAGAGATTTTAATGCCAGTGTAAACTTGTACTATTATGGAAAATTAGCAGTCAATCACTAACAAGATACTGTTAATATGTACCGATACGTTAGTCGGGAATTTAAGCCTCTGGAGCATCATACCAAACGTGAGTAGCAGTTTCATCGTGAA
>CAJOEB010000212.1 GCA_905233775.1 uncultured Alphaproteobacteria bacterium
GTAACTATTTTCATTGATTCGTTTTACCCATTCATAACTTACCGCATAATATAATCCGAGAAGATTTGGACGAAACATCGTATTATTATGAAAAAAATTAAGAGAAGACGCAAAAGCTATGTTTGCAAGATCAGATTTAGTTAGTTGTTTATTTTCTTTTGTATTTCCGATTTGCTGAACCATACTTGCGGCAAGATAAGCCGATGACTTTACTTTGTCTTTCAATTCGTAGAAACGGAAATGATCGCAGAGAAAAAAGAGAAGAATAATCAGAATCGGAATAGAAAATGCGAATTCGATTAGAATGCCGCCGTGATGATGTTGATGTGATATAGGGCAATTATGGCGTAATTCGGTACGTTTTTTGTTGTGATGGAAAGGAAAAAATCGCGAGAAAAATTTCGAGAATATAAAATGCCGAAATATATAGCGAAAATTCTCAAGGCTTGTCCCGGCAATCCTGATAAATGAGAGGACTACCCCCCCCCGTGGGTGCTGGTGCTGTTACTGCTGCTGTTAGAGAATGGTTGGTGTTGTGTGTCGTTGTTCATCGAAAATATCCTTAAATACATAGTAGTTTATATTTAATATACAGATTTTAGCAAAAAATAGTTAATAAACAGATAAAACGCTACAATCCTTGTGCAATAGTATTATTTATTCACAGGAAATAATCCGGGTTTTGGGGTGATTATCAATTGATAAATACAAAAATTATTGGTTCTTCCATCAACAGATTTTTCATGTATATTATTAGGATCAAGAATAAAAAAACCAAGTTTATTTTTATTTGTGCTATCAAATGTTCCATAATTTACGTCTATACAAACTCGTTCTTCTCCGTCTCTACTGCAAACTAAATCTTGATGCATAGCTTTTACTTGATCTGTAGTTATAGTTGATACATTTGTAATTCTAGCGTTTATATAATAAGAATTAGTAGCTCCATAAGATTTTTGGTACATATAACTGTCTTTATTTAACCGTTTTACATAGTAAAAATGTGCAACGTAATATATTCCGAAAGGCCATGGACTAAACATGGAGTTTGTATGAAAAAAGTTGAGACAGCTGGCATAAGATATATTGCGAATATCATCAAATGTAAGTTGTTTATTCGACCTAGTATTCGTTATTTGTTGAACCATGCTTGCGGCAAGATAAGCTGATGACTTTACCTTGTCTTTCAATTCGTAGAAACGGTAATGATCATGTACAAACAAGAGAAGAATAATCATAATCGGAATAGAAAATGCAAATTCGATAAGGATGCCGCCGTGGTGATAACACGTATTGTCTTTATGATGTGATATGCTGCATTTGTGGTGTAGTTCGGTACGTTTTTTGTTGTGATGGGAAGAAAAAAATCGCGAGAGAAGATGATAGAATAGAAAATGCCGAAATATATAGCGAAAATTTTCATTGTCCCGATAATTCTAATAAATGAGAAGACTACCTCATGAAAATGAGTTTGTTCGCGGAAAATTGTCCTGATAAGCTTGATAAATGAGAGGACTACCCCCCCCCGTGGGTGCTGGTGCTGTTACTGCCGCTGTTAGAGAATGGTTTGGATAATGATTGCATTTGTATCTTCCTATTAATTCCTTAATTCAATAAAAGTTCAACAAAGTACCTATTTCACTTTTTCTTGTACAAATTCTTATACCAATCGTACCCAAAATTGTTTAAGAAAATACCAATTTCGCAGGAAACTTCACAAAAATTTGCTTATTATCGCAATGTGTTGTATTTTTAGATGAATGTTTGTAATAATTGCGGACGCAAATGCTTGATCCTTTACATCAATTTGTTATACAGCCTATTTTCAAATTAAACATAGCGGGATACGATTTATCGTTTACCAATTCATCGTTGGCAGTTATGTCTGCTGTTGTACTGATATGCGGATTGTTTTTGTTCGGTCTCAGAAATAAAAGTCTTGTACCAGATCGTTTACAGGCGCTGATAGAAGAAACGTACTTACTGATTGCTGGTCTAATTGATAATAACGTTGGTACACAGGGACGGCAGTATTTTCCATTTGTATTCTCAATATTTTTCTTCGTTCTTTTTGGAAATCTCCTCGGTATGGTTCCTTATATGTTCACATTTACGAGTCACATAATTGCAACGTTTACTCTTGCTATGGTCGTATTTTTATTTGTAACTATTTTAGGTATCGTAAAGCATGGCTTTAGATTTCTCTCTTTATTTGCTCCACCAGGGTTACCGAAATTTTTGCTTCCTGCAATAGTTCCAATTGAGATGATTTCGTATCTTGCGCGTCCTATAAGTCTTGCTGTTCGTTTGTTCGCAAATATGATGGCAGGACATACTATGATGAAAGTTTTCGCAGGTTTTGCAGCTATGCTTGGCGTATACGGTTTTCTTCCGATTGGCGTAAATGTAATTCTTACAGGCTTTGAAATAGTTATCGCAATTATTCAAGCGTATGTGTTTACTATATTGACTTGTGTATATCTCAACGATGCGATACATTTACATTGATTGAGTTTTTGCTTTTGTATAGTACTTTTGTATAATAAATAATAAATATTAGAGGGAGATTATAGATATGTCACCAGAAGCAGCACGTATGATTGGCGCAGCAATTGCAGTCTTCGCTTTATATG
>CAJOEB010000213.1 GCA_905233775.1 uncultured Alphaproteobacteria bacterium
GAAGATGAAATTAAAACTCTCGAATCACCGTATGTTCCTCATATCAAAACAGGGGCGTTTTAAAATTTTTTGAAAAATCGGAGCCTTTCGGGGCTCTTTTTTATTTTTTAGGAAGAAATGATATGGAAAGCATAAAATTAAACAACGGCTCAACAATTCCTCCGATCGGATTCGGAGTTTTTTTAATTCCCGATGACGGAACTTGTGAAAAAGCTGTCAGTGAGGCGTTAAAAATCGGATACAGATTTATTGATACGGCAGCTGCGTACATGAATGAAGTCGGAGTCGGAAAAGCGATCGCGAAAAGCGGTATTAAAAGAGAAGAAATTTACATCACTTCAAAACTATGGCTGCAGGACTACAGTTACGAAGCCGCAAAAAAAGGAATCGAAACATCTTTGAAAAATTTAAATGTCGATTACATTGATTTATATCTTTTGCATCAGCCTTATTTTGATACGATCGGTGCATGGAAAGCTCTTGAGGAAGCTGTTGCGGAAGGAAAAATTAAATCAATTAGTTGGCTTCGGCACATTTTCTGTAGCTGAAAGGGCTGAAAGAATCGGTCGCAATTTTAAAACAGGAAAGAATATTCAAATTCCAGCATCGAAATCCGTAAAGTTCAAAGCAGGGAAAGCGTTGAAGAACAGCCTTAATTGAAGGAGCGAACGAACTGAACGTTGCATCAATTTAGTATTGCTTGTGTGTGACGCTAACGTAACTTCAGAGAAGTTTATTTCTGTCGTAGTTGTTCGTATATCTGTTTTTCAAAAATACCGAAAGTTTGTTTTTTTATATCTTCATTTTCTAATATCATTTTTGAAAATTCTCGATGGTTGTCATATTCATCCATCATCACTGTTTTTATTTCATCAAAGAACGCAAAAGAAAAGTCCTTTTCAGTATTGTTTTCCGCGGAAATTTTTAACTTTTCAGATTTTTGTATTCCTTCCATAATACGAAGTATATATTGAACTATTTTATCTTCAGCAAAATTAGTTCCGCTTTTCTTATTGATCTCGCTAATGATTTCAGATAATTTTTTCAACTTTGCTGGAAGAATATTAAACACAGTTGTTGTTGGTAGTTTTATTATAGGATCTATTTTCGGTTTGCCTGATACAGTTTCTCCTTTTTTCTGTAAAAAATTTGTCGCTTGAATTTTTCCAGTTAAATCGTATCCTCCGCCTGGACGTCTTATATCTAAAAACGATTCAAGACCAATAATAAAAGAGTATTTTTGATGTAATTCCTTATCTTCGAAACACGAGGCAAGCAAAATAAACTCGTAAAATCTTATAAAATGTTTGAGAATTTTTTGAAAATCTAACTGATCTTCAATATTTCTTGTCTCAAGATAAAATAGAAAGATAACTGCTCTTGCTCTTTTGACGTTAATTTGCTTTTAGTTAATAAATTGACAGCATTTTTTATATCTAGCGGATCTATAACAGCGTATGAATCGATCTTAGTCTCAAGATCATATATGCCAGATGTAGTTACGCTATCAGCTAATAAAGTAGTAGTATAAAATTTTGAATATGCTGTCCTTATATCATCAAATGAATTTACAAAATCCAAAATAAATGTTTTCTTGTTATATGGAGGACAAATACGATCTAAACGTTCAAAAGTTTGCACTGCATTAACTCCACGCAACTTTTTAAGCACATACATTCCAACAAGTTTTCGCTGATCGAAGCCGGTTTGATATTTATTAGCAACAATTAAAACATTGTATAGTTCTGTATCAAAGTAGTCTGCTAATTTTTCTTCGGGAAAGCCATTCATTCCGTATTCAGAAAATTCCTTTTTTATTCCTTTCTTAATTTCTACTTCTATTTTCCCAGAAAAAGCGACCAAAGCCTTTACATCTGTATATCCTTTTCTACGAATATACTCATCGAAACCATTTCTGTATTTAACTGCTTCTTCTCGGCTTGAAGTTACTACCATGGCTTTTGCTTGTCCATCCAACTCCGGTAGCACTGTAGTACGAAAATGCTCAATAATAATTTCTACTCGCTGAGCAATATTAGTTTCGTGCAATTTTATAAATCTTGCAATTTGTTTTTTTGCGGAGGCAGTTTGTATTTTCGGATCTTCTTTTACTTCTTTATTTAATTTATAAAAAGTTTCGTACGGAGTAAATGACTGTAAAACATCAACGATAAAACCTTCTTCGATAGCTTGTTTCATAGAGTATAAATGAAAAGACTCTTTTTGTCCTTTGCGATTTTGACGTCCGAATATTTGCAATGTAGTATTTTTGGGAGTAGCGGTAAATGCAATCATAGATACATTTGAGGCCTTACCTTGTTTTGCTATACCACTGGTGATTAAGTCTTCTACATCCTCAAACTCTTCATCCTTTGTAAGCACCGATTTTAATGCTAGCATATCTTTCCCAGATGTAGAGGAATGTGCTTCATCAATTATAACAGCAAATTTTTTGTCGGATAATTTCTTTGTAATGTCCAAAATATATAAGAATTTTTGAATTGTTGTTACGATGATTTTTGTATTGTTCATTAATGTATATTTCAGATCTGAACTGCTTTTATCATCATCCATAACGGCAATAAACCCTGATTTATGTTCTAACGATCTTATTGCTTTTTGCAATTGCCTATCAATCACTTTTCTGTCAGTTACAACGATTATACTATCAAAAACAGGTTCATCA
>CAJOEB010000214.1 GCA_905233775.1 uncultured Alphaproteobacteria bacterium
TTCGGCTTGTTCAAAGATTGTAATAGTTACAATGCACAGAGAAAATTTAAGAAAAAAACTCGAAGAATATCATCCGACAGATGCAGAAGAAATCAACGATAAAAGAAAAATGCTGAATTTTCTAAACGAGCATGAAAATTGCTTTGATAGATCTTTAAAAATCGGTCATTTTACCGGTACATGCTGGCTTGAAAATTATGATGGCACGAAATTTCTGCTTACTTTACATAAAAAGATAGGACTTTGGCTTACGCTTGGTGGACATGCTGATGGTTGCAGCAATCTTGCCAATGTCGCTTTGAAAGAAGCATATGAGGAATCGGGTTTACGACATATAAGGCTACTTTCCGACGATATTTTCGACATAGATATTCATAAAATTGAAGAATATCACGACATACCGACTCATTATCATTATGACGTAAGATTTTTGCTGAAAACTACAGATAGAAACGATGACATAAGGATCTCGGATGAATCAGACGATTTACGTTGGTTTAGTAAACCTCCTACTGATTTCTCTAATCTTGGCAGCGATATTCCACGGATGTTTATGAAATGGAAGGCACTGAAAAATCAATAATCTGAAACAAAATATAACTTGGATAGTGTAACATTTAAGTAACAGGAGGAGGAGAATGTGATAGAGAGAGGAGAGTGGGAGGGTTGAAATTAAAGATAAACTTATCTAAACTTTAAGATAATTTATGTTGTAATAGGAGAAAACAAATGAAGAAAGTAGCATATTTATGTGCGGTATTGGGGAGCATATCTTTTGTAGAAGCAGAAGATGTGGTTGTAACAGAGAACACAGAAGAGACATCAGTAGTAGGAGAGCATGGATTGTACTATGCGTTTGGACTATCAGGAGAGAGAGTAGATAATTACAGAGATGGAGTTCGTACAGTACAAACAAATAGTTTCAAAACACATATGGGAGGAACTTTGGCATTAGGATATCAATTTATGCCAAAAGATAAACCACTTTGTATTGGTCTTGAATTAGGCTCAGATTTTTCTCCGAGACAGGAAGAAGTAAATAACGGTAATTATGTACGTATTGCTGGTAATGAATTCATATATAATCAAACACTGACAAGAAATGGTTTTAGACCATTTGTTGCTTTGAGACTCGGATATGTAAACTATGCTAATAAATTTATAGTTTACTTCAAAGGAGGGATGTCATATGCAGCATCAAAAGATAAATACGATTTATATGATGTTATGAATACGAGAACAAAATCTGATTCAGTTATAAAATGCAGTTGTTGGACCCCGATTGTAGCATTAGGATTAGAGAAATCATTTACGAAAGATTTTACATGGAGAGGAGAAGCAGAGTACAAATTTGCAAGGACAATGGATCATGGGCATGGAGATGGAACATGCACGAAGTTTATGCAAAAAGGAAGCTTTAACGTACGTGTATTATTTTGCCACAATATTCATTTGAACCATTAGAAAAAGCTATGAAAAAGAACCGCAAACGCGGTTCTTTTGGTTGTTCCCTGAAAACCACCTGCTAGAACAGTGGGTGGTTTTTGTAATTAAAACATCGCACAATATTTTGAACTACCTATATCGAGTAAATAATAGTCGCTGTTTTGATAAGCGAACAGCTATATTTAAAAAAGTCAGTAGTTAAGTCTAAATATATGTTCTAACTGCATTATAAACAAACGTATATTTAAATAGAATTTTTACGAAAGTCGAAAACTGAATTTTGAATGTTTTTGGTTTTTCAAAAACAAAAAAGAACATGATCTAAAAATAATCAGAAATAACGTTTGCAACAGCTCTAATAAATAAAAACAAAAAAAATTTATTCCTTAGCTTTTTCAATTACTGTCTTAAAAATCAAAAAAATGCGACAGAACGTATTCACGTATATATTTAGAAATTATATATATAAATAATAAATAATGATACTAAGAATATAACAATAAATTACTTCATTTTCTCTCTATTTATTTTTGCAATAACTACATTGTTAAATTTTTTCGGTAGTTTCTCTATAGTAATCCATGATGGAAA
>CAJOEB010000215.1 GCA_905233775.1 uncultured Alphaproteobacteria bacterium
TTTCCATCATGGATTACTATAGAGAAACTACCGAAAAAATTTAACAATGTAGTTATTGCAAAAATAAATAGAGAGAAAATGAAGTAATTTATTGTTATAGTCTTTATATCGTTATTCATATATATTATATATAATTATCCATATATATAATTTCTAAATATATACGCGAATACGTTCTGTCGCATTTTTTTGATTTTTAAGACAGTAATTGAAAAAGCTAAGAACTAACTTTTTTTTATTATTTATTAGAACTTTTTCAAAAGTTATTTCTGGTTATTTTTAGATCATGTTCTTTTTAGTTTTTGAAAAAACAAAAACATTCAAAATGCAATTTTCGACTTTCATAAGAACTATATTTAAATATACGTTTGTTTATAATGCAGTTAGAACATGACTTCATTATATCTTTAGACTTAACTACTGACTTTTTTAGATATAGCTGTTCGCTTATAAAAACAGCGACTATTATTTACTCGATACAGATAGTTCAAATATTGTGCGCTGTTTTGAAAGGCACTTAATTATAAAAACCACCCACTGTTCTAGCTGGTGGTTTTCGGATGACAAGCAAAAGAACCGCGTTTGCGGTTCTTTTTCATAGCTTTTTCTAATGGTTCAAATGAATATTGTGGCAGAATAATACACGTACGTTAAAGCTTCCTTTTTGCATAAACTTTAAATTTCCATTTGAAAATCCATGATCCATTGTCCTTGCAAATTTGTACTCTGCTTCTCCTCTCCATGTAAAATCTTTCGTAAAGGATTTCTCTAATCCTAATGCTACAATCGGGGTCCAACAATTGCACTTTATTACAGATTCAACTGGATTCGGTGCTGCTCCCGCATCAAATTTATTATATCTCTCTTTTGTATCTGCATAAGACATTCCTAACTTTAAATACGTTATAAACTTGTTATCATAATTAACATAACCAATCCTTAATGCTGCAAATGGTCTAAATCCATTCCTTGTCGTTGTTACTGTATAGTATGTTGTAGTACCTCCAAGTAGAGAAACTCCATTCTCTGATTCTTCATGCCTTGGTGAAAAATCACTTCCAACTTCTAAACCAATACAAAAAGGCTTATTACTTGGCATAAATTGATACCCCAAAGCTAAAGTACCGCCAAAACGTGTACCAAATTTATTTATTTCTACTGATTTATCTCCGTTGCTATAGTAGTAATCTACTCTCTCTCCTGAATTACACATCAGTAGTCCAAACGCATAGTACAATCCATGCTCTCCTACTACTGATGTCTCTTCTGTGTCTGTGTTCTCTGTTACAACCACATCTTCTGCTTCTACAAAAGATATGCTACCCAATACCGCACATAAATATGCTACTTTCTTCATTTGTTTTCTCCTATTACAACATAAATTATCTTAAAGTTTAGATAACTTTATCTTTAATTTCAACCCTCTACACCTCCTCTCTCTATCACATTCTCCTCCTCCTGTTACTTAAATGTTACACTATTAGAGTTGTACTTTGTTTCAGATTATTGATTTTTCAGCGTCTTCCATTTCACAAACATCCGTGGAATATCACTGCCGAGATTAGAGAAGTCAGTAGGAGGTTCACTAAACCAACGCAAATCGTCTGATTCATTCGAAATCCTGATGTCATCGTTTCTATCTGTAGTTTTCAGCAAAAATCTTACGTCATAATGATAATGAGTCGGTATGCCGTGATATTCTTCAATTTTATGAATATCTATATCGAAAATATCGTCGGAAAGTAGCCTTATATGTCGTAAACCCGATTCCTCATACGCTTCTTTCAAAGCGACATTAGAAAGATTGCCGCAACCATCGGCATGTCCGCCAAGCGTAAGCCAAAGTCCTATCTTTTTATGTAAAGTAAGCAGAAATTTTGTGCCGTCATAATTCTCAAGCCAGCATGTACCGGTAAAATGACCGATTTTTAAAGATCTATCAAAGCAATTTTCATGCTCGTTTAAAAAATCCAGCATTTTTCTTTTGTCGTTGATTTCTTCTGCATCTGTCGGATGATATTCTTCGAGTTTTTTTCTTAAATTTTCTCTGTGCATTGTAACTATTACAATCTTTGAACAAGCCGAA
>CAJOEB010000216.1 GCA_905233775.1 uncultured Alphaproteobacteria bacterium
CATATAAAGCGAAGACTGCAATTGCTGCGCCAATCATACGTGCTGCTTCTGGTGACATATCTATAATCTCCCTCTAATATTTATTATTTATTATACAAAGTATTATACAAAAGCAAAAATTACAATTAATGTAAATGTATCGCATCGTTGAGATATACACAAGTCAATATGGTAAACACATACGCTTGAATAATTGCGATAACTATTTCAAAGCCTGTAAGAATTATATTTACGCCAATCGGAAGAAAACCGTATACGCCAAGCATAGCTGAAAAACCTGCGAAAACTTTCATCATTGTATGTCCTGCCATCATATTTGCGAACAAACGAACAGCAAGACTTATAGGACGTGCAAGATACGAAATCATCTCAATTGGAACTATTGCGGGAAGCAAAAATTTCGGTAACCCTGGCGGAGCAAATAAAGAGAGAAATTTAAAGCCATGTTTTACGATACCTAAAATAGTTACAAATAAAAATACGACCATAGCAAGAGTAAACGTTGCGATTATGTGGCTCGTAAATGTAAACATGTAAGGAACCATGCCGAGGAGATTTCCAAAAAGAACGAAGAAAAATATTGAAAATACGAATGGAAAATACTGTCGTCCCTGTGTACCAACGTTATTATCAATCAGACCGGCAATCAGTAAGTACGTTTCTTCTATCAGCGCCTGTAAACGATCTGGTACGAGACTTTTATTTCTGAGACCGAACAGAAACAATCCGCATATCAGGACAACAGCGGACATAACTGCCAACGATGAATTGGTAAACGACAAATCATATCCGGCTATGTTTAATTTAAAAATAGGCTGTATAACAAATTGATGTAAAGGATCAAGCATTTGCGTCCGCAATTATTACAAACATTCATCTAAAAATACAACACATTATGATAATAAGCAAATTTTTGTGAAGTTTCCTGCGAAATTGGTATTTTCTTAAACAATTTTGGGTATGATGAGTATAAGAATTATTTGTACAAGAAAAAGTAAAATAGGTACTTTGTTGAACTTTTATTGAATTAAGGAATTAATATGAAGATACAGATGCAACCATTGTCCAAACCATTCTCTAACAGCAGCAGTAACAACACCAGCACCCACGGGGGGGGGTAGTCCTTTCATTTATCAGGCTTATCAGGACAATTTTCCGCAAGCAAATTCATTTTCATGAGGTAGTCTTCTCATTTATTAGAATNNNNTGAAAATTTTCGCTATATATTTCGGCATTTTCTATTCTATCATCTTCTCTCGCGATTTTTTTCTTCCCATCACAACAAAAAACGTACCGAACTACACCATAATTGCAACATCTCACGTCACAATGGCGGCATTCTAATCGAATTCGCATTTTCTGTTCCTATTTTGATAGTTCTTCTTCTCTTCACTTGTGATCATTATCGCTATTATGAGCTGAAAGATAAAATAAAGTCATCTGCATATCTCGCTGCCAGCATGATACAGCAGGTAACAAATACAAGATCAGATAAGCAATTAACATCTACTGATTTAGCTCACATAGTTTATGCTAGTTGTCTTAATTTTTTTCATTCTAATTCTGTATTTAATCCTTCTCCTTTTGGAATTTACTATGATATAGAATTTGTTTGGGTAAAAAGAATAAGTAACGATAACTATCAGTATCAAAGTTGCTATGCCGGTACAGGATCAGGTAAATCGCCATCAACAATAAATAAAGGTTGCCAACAAAGTGTTTCAACAAAAACAAAAAATCAGATTCAAACAATAGATCCTAATTTAGTATGTGAAAAAGATGGGGATGAGCGACTGCTTATAGAAGCCTGTTATAGAAGACAATATTCGACATTCAATAAAAAACAATTAGGATTTTTTTTATTGGAACCAAAAACAATGCGATCATCTTGTGATGGGAGTATTAATAATTTCTTCATTTATCATTTGGTTATTACACCGAAACCAGGACTTTTTCCTGGTAAAAATAACTAAGTTCTTTAAGTAATAGATATAGTGATTGTATATAATACAGAGTGATCGCTAATATGAGCAAAAAAAATGGTATAAATCCTTTCTCTAATTTTTGGTATTATTTCTTTATTAATTGTTCTTTGCTAAAAATTTATTAGTTATAGTTAAGCAAGGATCATTATTATGAACAATAATAAATAACATAAGCAATTCTCTAAGAGCAGTAAATTACCCGCGGGGGGGGGTAGTAGGTCTATTTAGGCTAATATTCGAGAATATTCCGCTTTTTTTGCATCGCAAACGCAAATGTATCGCTCCATATTTTGAACAACATAGTAATAGCATATTACATTAGACCTCTTGCGAAAGTAAGAAAGGATGATAGAAGGTGGTGGAGCAGCATAAAGGAAGAGGACTAAGCGCAGCGCAAATTGTAGATACCGGCGACG
>CAJOEB010000217.1 GCA_905233775.1 uncultured Alphaproteobacteria bacterium
ATCTGCTTCTTCTTTCAAAATTGTACCAGCTTGTTTTATTGTTTCGATTATTAGAAGTTTTCCAAGACCAAATCTTCTATGCTCCGGTAATATACAAAAAGTAATTATGTCAATCTCCTCCAAAATTCGTCGACATAAAATAAATCCGCAATCTGTTTTTTCTCCATTTTTTTCACGTCCGACTATAAATCCAAAGAATGTCGGATCCATAAGCATATTTCGAAAACTATTAGCACTCCAGCAGTCTTCAAAACTCGCTTTATGTATTTTTGATAGTGTTTCGTTATCGTTTACTGTTATATTTCTTAAAAAAATCATCGAAGTTACATGAAAAATATTCCTGCGATCATAGACAGTATAAGTAACCAAACAATGGTTTTCTTCGCTACAACTGCCATTGGCGCTCTATTATCATTAACATGCGTAATTTCTATGTTCGAATATGACACAATATCCTCTATTGAAAAATATTCTTCTTCACTTTCACTTACGCTTATATTCATAACAAAAATTCCTTACAAAATAATTAAAATCCAAAAAATAACAAAAATATTTTTTCTCTATTTTTTCTTAATAAGTTGTTTTGTTGACATCAAAGTATCGGCTTTTTCTTTCCATTTGTCATTAGAAAACTTGATTTTTAAAGCATTATATGCTGCCAATGCTTCTTCATTCAAACCTTCGTCTAAACAACATTCAATTATTCTATAGTAAGCTTCTGCTGCTTGATTTGTATGACCGAACTTCGTAATGACAAAATTGTATCTTCCGATTGCAGATAATGAATTAGACTTTTTCTGATAAAATCTGCCTATATTCATTTCGTGCGCGGCAAGTATACCATCCAAAACGAAAATCTTTCTTGCACTATCATCATAATATATTGAATTTGGAAATCTATTCATTAGTTCAATAAACGCCTGTTTCGCATCTTGTGCTATTCTTGCATCACGTCCTACGGAAGCTACTTGCATATATATGCACATTGCGCGCAAATACATTGCATATGGCATTAATGAATGTGATGAATGATATCTCATAAATATGTCCAGTTCTCTGGTTGCATCAAGATAATTTGCTGCAAGAAAATGACAGTATGCCTTTCGATGAGTAAGGAAACAATGATTCTACTTTGTTAAAAGTATCAGCTGCATCCGAATATTCTCCGCGCCGTAATAATTGATTTCCTTCCGTATATAAACTATCAGCTGTTTTTCCTTTTATATTGTCTTTATCTGAAGATGAACATCCAATAAGAAATGCCAAAAATAGCGTAAAACTATATCGTATAAGTTTTATAGAACACATTTTCATAGAACACATTCTCCAATTTCTCCGATTTTTAATTTTTCTTTTATTCTCTATTATGTTATGCATATCTATTATTTTTTTCATATTCTATTTTATACTATAATTTATACAATTATACTTATTTTACTCCCGTTGAGCCATATCCATTTCCGGAGCGAGTAGTTTCATCAAGCTCATCTACGACAACAAAATCTCCTTGTTCATATTTATGAAGAACAAGCTGGGCTATTCTTGCTCCACGTTCGATAACAAAGTCTTCACTTCCGAAATTTATTAAAAGAACTTTCAATTCACCACGGTAATCACTGTCAACCGTACCTGGTGTATTTAATACAGTGATCCCATTTTTGTATGCTAATCCCGAACGAGGACGAACTTGTGCTTCAACGCCTTTTGGAAGAGCAATAGCAAATCCGGTGGGAACCAAATAACGTTCCATAGGTTTTAATATAACATTTTCATCTACAGCAGCGCGCAAATCTAAACCTGCGCTCCCATAGGTCATATATTTGGGAATTTCCAAACCTTTTCCATGCCCAAAAAACTTGATTTTTATTTTCACGGTTCACCTAATTTTTATATTTCTTCGATTATTTCTTCTGTCTAATTTTCTGCTTAATTCTCACTAAAAGCCTACATTAAATCAAGAGGTGACTTTTATAACTTTATATTATGGTATTGTATATTATAGTATATTTGTATTATAAGAATTCATTTCGTAAACTGTATTGTGTTTATTATGTTATTGTATTGATAGAAATAGCAGAATTATAAAACAATCGAGTTATTTGGATAAACAAACGATGGAATTTAGCATATATCAGGCAGTATCCGGCAATTTAACATCAGTT
>CAJOEB010000218.1 GCA_905233775.1 uncultured Alphaproteobacteria bacterium
TATGTCCATGTAAAATTTGAATGCTACTATAAAACGACCTTTCTTTATTTGTTCATACCACATTACATAATCCGTTGTTTTGTTAATTTCTCTGATAGGATCATCAAGCACTCTCTTTTTAAAATTATACATGCGATCATAACTGCCCTCTGGAATATTTAAAGCAAATTTCAAATCTTCAATGCCTATTGTACGCATGATTATGGATTGCTTTGTGCCTTGAAATTGTAATAATAGTTCGCACAGTCTGATAGCATGTGCACTGGACAATTTAAAAACTTGTTCAACAGAATATTGAGTATAGCCTTTGGATTTGTAAATATCTAGTATATAAGGTCTCAAATCCTCATGGAATTGAATATATAGACCTTTATCGTGAATATACCTTAATCTGTAGAATACATTAAATAATGTAAAACCGCGAGAGCCTTCTTTTATTTCAATATAAGTTTTAATGAGATTCTTGCAAGCCTTTTCTATTTCAGTTAAATATTGTGTGTGACCAAAGATTTCAGATAATGTGATCCAAAATTTATCATCATAATATTTGTCTTTAGTGGAAATATGTGGATTAACACCTTGAAGCCCCAGAATAAAGATTTTCAACTCAATAGTTCCCATTTGTTTACGAGCTTGAATCAATGGATTTGTTTGATAGATTTTTTCTTTGAGATGTTCTCTTACTTCTGACATTTTGATGATGTTATCATCAATTTTAGAATTTTCATTATTATCTTTATTTTTCATAAATTCACCCCTCAGCTATAGTATCATAATGCTACAAGTTTGTCAAGATGTAGCTCCCAAATGGTGGTTTTAGCCAAAATCCGTAGTCATATTAGGAGCATTTTAGCCAAAATCCGTAGTCATATTAGCCAAAATCCGTAGTCATATTTTTTTACAAATCCGCATAAAATCAACACTTGCAGCACCCGAAAACAAACAGAGAAAAGCAACTTTGTTTCTAAAAACACAAAACAGAGAAAAACCTGTGCATAACTCAAAAACGTTCATAAAAAATTCAGCTAAAAAAGAAGTTTTGTTTGAAAGAAATTGTAAGTTCATATCTCCTAAAGGAGATACTCACTAACAATTTCTAAGCTACAACTACACTCCAAAATCACGCTTTTGCCTACGGCGTAAGGAAGATTTTTCGGATAGTTGCTAACGCAACTACCCTACAAAATCTTTTTTCGTCTTTGACAACAAAAAACAACCTCCCTTTAAAGAAATTATTGTGACATATCAGTCAAGGGTAAAGGGCTAACGCCCCTGCTACGCAGCCCTTGACTTGATATGTTTTTCAAACTAATAAGAGGGAGGTTGTTTTTTCATTTTCCAATCAATACGATCTTATTACATCTTCAGAGAAAGAATTTGTTGTTCAGACCAACCTGTTGCCTTTTGAATTAATTCAGTAGAAGCACCAGCAACAAGAAAATTTTTAATCATCTCTATGGTCTTCTTTTCTTCTGCTTCTTTAGTAGCTTCTTTACGAGCTTTTTCAGCAGCCTCTTTAGCAGCTTTTTCTGCCATATCTTCAGCAATTTCAAGAGCCTGCCAATGGGCTTCAGCGGCAATATGTTCTTGATAACGCATAAAATCATTCCTCCATTCCTTATTTTTCTTCACAAACTGAACTCCATTATCAAGAGCTTCTACTAACGGATTTTCGGATTTTTTACCATTAATGTAATTGAGGAAAGCAAGTAAATCACTGCTGACATCATTCTCTTTGCCTTTAGCATTCAGAAAAATCTTGACAGTGTTGTCTCCCATGAGCAAATCTGCTTCTTGGTCACAACGTTCTTGAAAACTGTAAAAATGTCTGCCTCTTTTGAAATAATCGAATGTACAAACAAAAATGATATATGAAGAGCCAAGTTGCCAGTAATGTTTGCCTTTATCTAGGGAATCAGTATCAATCAGAGCCTGATAGTATCTCATTCTATTTGCAAGATTATCATTATTGCTGGTCTGAATTTCAACATCAAATATTTTTTTCCCATCAGGGGTTTTTGTAAAAACATCA
>CAJOEB010000219.1:0-865 GCA_905233775.1 uncultured Alphaproteobacteria bacterium
GACTATGGCTACCGCAGAATATTAGGAGAATTAAAAAATCAAGGGTACTGTATAAACAAGAAAAAAGTACAGCGAATAGTGCAGAAACTTGGGTTGCAAGTCACCTCTTTTACACGCAAGAGCCGTAAATACAGTTCATACAAAGGTAAAGTTGGAACAGTAGCACCTAATCGTATAAGAAGACGTTTTAATACTCATATTCCTCATCAAAAAATCACTACAGATACTACCGAATTTAAGTATTATGAGGTTGATACGAAAGGTCATATGAACATGCACAAACTATATCTGGACCCATTTATGGATATGTGCAATGGTGAGATTATTAGTTTTGGAATAGCCCCACAACCATCCGCCAAGAATGTAATGGATGCTTTGGAACAAGCAATAACTATAACAGCAGACTGTCCATACCGCAGAACCTTTCACTCGGATCAAGGATGGGCCTATCAAATGAAAGCTTATTCACATCGACTTAAAGAAGAACGGATTTTCCAAAGCATGTCCAGAAAAGGAAATTGCCACGATAACTCAGTTATGGAAAACTTCTTTGGGCTACTAAAACAAGAAATCTATTATGGTGTTGTTTATTACAGTTATGAAGAATTAAAATCAGAAATAGAGCGATATATAAAGTATTACAATGAACAAAGAATTAAAGAGAAACTAGGATGGATGAGTCCTGTTCAATACAGGCTTAGCCTCTTGGCTGCATAAAAATAGCGTAGCAGCCAAAAACTGCTACGCTTAAAAAGTCTAACTTTTTGGGGTCACCTCATAAAGCGGTGCTTTTGTTGTTCTTGGGGCTTCGCCCCAAACCCCACTCCTCGTCGGAGTGGCAGAGGGAACAGCGTTGCTGTTCCCT
>CAJOEB010000219.1:917-2010 GCA_905233775.1 uncultured Alphaproteobacteria bacterium
CGAATCCGGCGCGCAAGACTCGCGAGCGAGTCTTGACAGATTTAAAATAAATATAATTCCGGCCTAATTTAAAAAAAACATTTAATTAAATATACTTTTATGATAGGATAAAAGCAATGTTTGACATTTAAACAGAGAGAGGTTTTTTTAATTAATAAGGGAGGTATTTTAATGAGCTCTAAGAAGGAAAAAAGGGTTAAGAAAAAAGGGACAAGAAAGTCCAGGATGCGTGTTGGAATCTCTGCCAAGATTCTTATTATGTCTATAGTATGTATGCTTATAGCTTTGATAGCATCAACAGTTATAACAACTAAGACTGCGTCAGACAGATTAGTGGTTAATGGAGAAGAGAATCTTCAAACTTTATCGGTGTCAAAGGGTAAATCATTGGAAGATTTTATAGTTGCACAAAAAACACTTGTTAACAGTGTGGCTAATTCCGAGGGCGTTGTTGAGGCGTGTAAGATTTATAAAGAAACAGGTGAGATGGATAAGACATTGCAGACAAATCTTATGAATGACCTTACGCAGATTCAGGCAGATTCGGGTAATCTCTATGAGAATTTCTTTGTGACGGTCGATGCGCAAGGATTTGCTGACTGCAATGACAATCAGACTCTTCATGATATTTCTGAAGAAGACTTATATAAAGACTGTATGGAAACAGGAAGCCGTTTTGGTAATGCCGTATCACCGGTATCCGGACTCCCGGTATTTGAAATCGCATATTCTGTAGTTGATCCTGATAGTGGCAAATATATAGGTGTAGTTAACTGCGCGATAGATTTGGCAACAATGTCAGAACAGATTATTAATGATGAAAATTATGATATTAAACTGTTTACCCCGGAAGGTGTGACAGTAGCATCACCTGATGCCGAATCTATACTTAATTTTAATATGGCTGAAGCTGATGCCGAGGCTTGGAATGATATTGTCTCACGCGGAGAAGGATATAGATCGTTTATTGACCCTTATTCCGGAAATTTAGGATATACAGGATATTATGTATCGGAGAATTTCGTAACACAGGTCTCAGTTATGGATTCGGCATTTGATTCAGACAGAATGGCGCTTTACAAAAGATCTATTG
>CAJOEB010000220.1 GCA_905233775.1 uncultured Alphaproteobacteria bacterium
CATTCAGGATTGTCAGACGTAAATACCCTGACGCAAGACTTGTAATAGTTCCAAGACACCCCGAGAGAGCTTTAATGACGATCGCAACAGCTTTGCCGTATCATGAACTTAACGCCGAATTGTTATCGAAAATTAATCCCGATGACGAAAAATTTAATGTTATAGCAGTCGATAAAATCGGAATTTTGTTTGAACTTTATTCAGTTGCTGATTCTGTTTTTGTCGGAGGAAGTTTAGTTGAAAAGGGCGGACAAAATCCTTTCGAGCCTGCATTATTCGGAATACCTGCGATTCACGGTTTTTGCATGACTGATTTTCCCGACACCGAAAGAATGGACAAAATGGGAGCCGCTAAATGTGTTAATAACGATACTGAACTTGCAAGAGCTTGGGAGGAAGCATTAGAGCCTGAAGAGATTACGAAAGCTGCCGAGAACTGCGACAAATATTTTCAGACTTTGGGAGGAGCAGCGAAAAAGACTTGGGACGAAATTGAAAAATGTATTAACCTCTCTGTCAACTAAAATTATCATCTCCCCTTGCACAGGCAATGTCATTAAGTTAAGAGGTTTCAAAGATATTATTAATGAGAAAAAGAGTATATTTGAAGAAAAAATGTGCTCTTTTTTCTAAAAAACTTTACAAAAAATAATTAGACACCGTCTGAATAAAAATTTTTGTTATAAATTTATTCCTGTTTTATTTCTATCTGTATGTAAAACATGTTTTTCGTTTAGGTAAAAATTTACGCGGATTTTTACGTCCTTTACGAATCGGTAAAATAAATTTTTCCATGAGTACTTCTGCCTCAAACAAATCCAATTTATCCAGAAAATATCTACGAATAATTTTTACTGCAACTGAAAAATTTACCTTACAAGTGTGTTTACACTGTCTGTCTTCTATTTTTGTACTCGAAGTTATTAACATGAAAAAATTATACATAATTAATCTTGCAAAAATTTCATGACGTGCGTATTCAATGAAATTTTAACGCATTTAATGTATATTTCATGTCTCGAAATGATGTTTCTATTCCCCAACGCATATTATAAAGTTTTTTAATTTCATCAGCATCAAAGTTTTCCTGATCCAAATTCGTAATGAGAGTTTCAATAGTTTTGTCACTGATTTTGAAACGAACGACCCTAAAAGAAAGATTGAAAAACTCAATGGGCATGTTTTTAGTTTTTGTTTGAGTTAGAAAATCAAATTTATGCTTAGGATTCAATCTTTTAACATTTTTATCATCTCTAAAAATTTTGTTTTGATGAAATGTTAATTTGACATCAAATTTTTCTTCAGTTTTTGGAATATCAAGCCCTGAAACTATGCCGCTAATACCGTCTTTCACACGAAACAGGAATTTCCAACCTTTCTCTTGAGCATGAGCCAACGTATTATAAGCTTCATAACCTCTGTCTGCTAAAATTATTGCCGATTGTATTTCTGAACGGTCAATCATTTGATTTAATGCACTCTGTTCATCACAATTCTTTACATTTTCAACTATTCCGTCTACATAAATATTATTTTGAATGTCATAAATTGCATTAAGATGAAGTGTATTTTTATTTTGAGGAATAGGAAATTCGGAACCATCTGCAGCAAGCAGCCTGAAACCTTTATACGTACCATGAACATCACACTCACGTACAAAACGCTGAAAAAGTGTTTGCATAACATTAGGAGCAAGTTTATTTCGAGCTTGAACAAAAGCAGAAGCGGAAGGAGTATTAGGATCGAAATCAAAAAAATCCAGTAATTCGTTTGAAATACTTTTTCCCTGCATAGCCAGCAAAATTGAAACAGTTTTTTGAAGAGTAAGTTTTGAATTTCTTGAAAAATCTTTGCCAGGCCGTCTTGAAAATAAACCGGTATTTTCTTCCATTTCCAATATCAATTTTTTATCTTTAATTGTTACCTCAGGATTTTTTAAATAATTATATTATAAAAGAACCTCTGAGATTTTCAGAGGCTCTTTTTGTTTCTCTTAACTTAATGACATTGATCAAGGTACAAGAGATATTTATTATGTTAGAGATGCCGCAACAATCTGTAACGATGCCAATGAATGTATACAGGATATTTTGAGGAATCTCTCGTAGTAATAGTATAATTATAAAACTCAGTCATTCCTTTTGGAAAAATAATAGCTTTAAAGCAATAACCATCATGTGCAAACAAACGTGCAATCGAAGGATCTTTACTAGATAGGCTTCCGGGCATGGTAGCCGTTCTACCTTTAAAACTCGTTGGATAAATCAGTGTATTATTAAAGCCTCCTCCACCGACATAATGAATCCAACCACCTCCTGGACTATTTTCCCAACAATTTGCTTTCCCAAAATATTCTAATCCTTTTGCAGGAAGGTGTATAGCATAACTCATAGTTTTGTTATTACTCCACTCATCCCCCCATTCATAATTTTTTACTTCACCATCGGAAGCGATAATACTTCCTAACATCTTTTCACAATCAGATTCATCTTTCAGTGTATCTGGACGATGTTCATCTTTATAAGCAAATGCCAATAAATCTATATTCCTAAAATTAGAAGAAACATAAATAGAATTTGGAGCAATCCAATCCCTAGTACTTCGAGTTGATCGATCATATGCAGGACCTAATAAATAAGAAACATAATTCATACCTTTATCATTTCCAGGAATATCTTTTGAAGAACCTACAAAGGAAACACGATATCCTGCAAAATTTCCGGTGGTAATGCGAATCGCATGAGGGATATACCATGGGAATTGGTAAAAAACATCATCTTTTATAGACCGACCATAAAATGTAGGAGACGATTTATTTTGAACTGCAATTACTGGTACAGGTGTATCATTGAGGAAACCATAATAATG